>QIEB01000664.1 GCA_003229495.1 Flammeovirgaceae bacterium | reverse complement strand
CCTCTTATCAAAAACCCAGTCTTCCATTATCTCAAGAACTTCGACATCTTTAGGGTAGAAAAAATCGGCACCAGAGGCAGCAGAAGCATCATCTGGTTTGTCGCTTTTCTCTTCATCGCCCCAGCCAGTGTCATCGCCCCAACCATCATCATCACCCCAAGCATCGTCTTCGGTGAATCCCATGGCCTTTTCCTCTTCAGAAAGACCGTCTCCACCGTAAACCGGCATTTTCATGTTTTCAAGGAATTCCTCTTTGGACATTCTAGTCAGCAGGGAGTCATTCTTGTAAGGGAAGAGCACGCCAGCATTCACGCCTTCAATAATGATCTTGGTAATCTCATTATTAAAAGCAAAGAATGAACGATTCTGCTTCTCTAGCAAGTCCATACGACGCCATAAACGCTTTTTGTACATAATGTCGTAAGCCGGGATTCCTGAGGTGGAATTATGGTTTACATAATTCGGGGTTTCCTGTGCCATGATTGGGCTATTGGCTGCTACTGTTGCCAGTAAAACCAATATGAGTACATAACTTAATTGCTTCATATCACCATTATTAGTTTAGGGGTACGTTGAAAAATACGTTACCCACGTTGACATTCTCTGTCTTTCCACGGAAATTCATACGTTGCACACGCTTTACTTCCACCACTACTCTGTCACCAGGCTTGGCCTTCTGCATCAAATTACCTATGGTAAGCGATTCCTTGCTCACTTTTGACGGGGGCGCTACAGGGCGTTTACCCCTTGCCAAAGTTACTTCCCATCCGGTCACCCGGTAACGGGCATCTTTGGGAAGGAAAGCCTTGAAATCCTCATCCGGTATGGCTTTGATATTTAATTGTCGCAAAGCGCTGATATTCTCTCCTTGTTTGAAATTCACCTCTTTACCCCTGTTGTATAACTTAATATCAGGTTTCGGAATGCGTCTTACTCTGAAATTTTCCGTTCCCAGCAAATTTCCACTGTTGTAAACATTTAGTTTTACCTCAGCAGCGTTAGGCACAACTGTTACCTGCCCGGTTTTAGCACCTCTAATAGTCTGTGCGCCGGTTGCAGTAAATGTAGGGTTGTAAGCCGCCCCCAACTGAGGACAGTTTACCTGCAGCTCGTTGGCGCAATTCAGATAGAGCGCCTGCAGCGAAGCAGACTGCACCTGAATTACAGGTCTTGCCACAAAGTACTCAATGGTATCACGATAAATACTATCTTTCAAGGTTACGGTAGCTATATATCTCTGCTTGGAAATTCCGTCCTTATCGTAATTTCCGCCTTTGGCCACAAACTCGATCTTACCTTTACCATTGATCACCTGGATTTCCTTACCATTGAAGGTCATATCGGGGTTTTCGGCAGCAGATGAAGAAGCAGCTATAAAAAGATCAGCTTCATACTTAGCTCCTGCAGCTACCACTCGTGAATTGGGTAAAGCTACCAAATCTATCAGGTCAAATTTCAGGTCCTCAGCTCCAACTTCCCGAGCCAGCGATTCCAGTGCTTCCATTTCCCTGTGGATGATCTCAGTTTGAAACTGGCTGATAGTCGCCAGTCCGGCCACCATAGGAGTTTGGTCAAATTGCAGGGTGGCAAAATCTCTTTTCCTTGCATTTTTATCTTGCTTGAAAAGAGGGTGGTCCTTACCATCCAGAGCCATATCTCCGTACTCGTCACCAGTTTTAACACTCAGGAATTTGGTATAACCATTCAGTAAATCCTGTAGCTTTTTGCCCTCCTTATTTTTAATCATAATGTTGGCTATTTTCTCCATGTTCTTGATCCCTTTGGGAGTCACACCATCTTCCTCATAGTCACCCGTTTCCATGATCAGCCTTTTCTTAAGCTCATCAAGGTCGTTCAACACTTTTAAGGTTTCGGCGCGTACATCCTGTGCGGTTTGCAACACGGCAACGTCCTTTGCTCTTTTACCCGACTCTTCTACCTGAACCTCAATGCGACCTACTGTTTCATTGTTCTTCGCCTCTCCTTCGTCCACGGTTTTTTCCATGGTCCTGTTCATGAAAAGAAACTTCTCAAGAACAGTGTTGCTTACGTTTAGGGCCAACAATGCAGTCAGTACCAGGTACATCATCCCGATCATCTTTTGTCGGGGGGTTTCTTTTACTCCTGCCATCAGTTTTCTTATTTACCTGTTTAACAATAATTTAGTAAATGTTAACCTTGCGTTCCTTGCATGGCAGTTAACATATTGCCATAAACCGTATTCAATCTGGTCAAATTACCAGTAAGGTTAGACAACTGTGCTTTAAATTGCTCTGATTGCTGAGAAGCTTCTGCCATGCTATCCATTGCTGTGGAAATGTTGGCGTAGAATTTATTCATTGCTTTCAGATGGTTATTTGCATCTTGCAACTCCATCTCATAGACAGCATTCAGTGCACCCAAATTCTTAGTCACGTTCTGAACTTGCTCGTGATAATGTCTGGCATCTTCAGATGCGGTAGTCATTTCAGACATAGCTTCTACAGTAGCCCCGTAAGAACGGTTCATATCCACTAGTGATTGAGATGCACTCTTTACATTTTGAGTATACTCATCAGTAGCTACCGCAGCATCACTAAGATCAGACATTTTGTCAACAGAATCTGATAAATTATTGAAACCTTTTCCAAGACTGTCGATCAACTCAGGGCCAATTTTGGCGCTTTCCAATAAATGATCAAGTTGCTTACTTACAGAACCGTTGCTACTTTCAGCTACCAGGCCGTCACCGTCATATTCATCAGACAATTCGGGGTACACTTTCGCCCAATCCGGCTCACTATGCTTAGGCTCAAAGGCACTGAAGAAGAAGATAATTGCTTCTGTGGTCAAACCAATTACCAACATAAGGTCTGCACCCGGGTAATGGTTAATTTTGAACAGTGCTCCAAGAATTACAATCGAAGCACCAATCCCGTAGATTTTAGGCATTATCGAGCTATAAAACAGCTCAACAAATCCACCTTTTCTTTTGCTCATTTTTACTAAAGTTTAAAGTTATAAATCCAAAATAATGTTTTGCAATGTGTGATTATCTCAAGTCGGATTGATTAGTTAAACTCTTCGCCTGATGAACGGCCCAAGTTGGTCATTGCACAACGGAATCCTATGAAGGCTGTAGCTGAATCTTTAAATTCGTAAGAACGCGTACCCGTTTCAAGGTAATACGCCACATCCTTCCAAGAACCACCACGGATCACTTTGCGTGGCTCACTCTCATCATAATAGGTGGGGTTAAGATCCCATACTACAGGCACTGCAGCAGGATTAAAAGCATCTTCACACCATTCGGAAACGTTTCCAGCCATATCGTAAAGACCATAGTCATTAGCGAAATAAGAAGCCACTGGAGCGGTGTAGGCAAACCCATCATCGTAGTAGTTACCTCTTCCGGTTTTAAAGTTGGCCAGCATACACCCTTTCGAGTTTCTTATATAGGGGTTACCCCATGGATATTTTGCCAGGTCGCGACCGCCGCGAGCAGCATATTCCCATTCTGCTTCAGAGGGTAACCTGAAGTTCGGCATCATGAAATCTCCAACTCCTTCCCTGTATTCATTTAGGTAATCAGTTCTCCATTGGCTGAAATACTTTGCAGCTTCCCAGTCAACACCAACTACCGGATAGTCATCAAATGCGGGATGAGCATAATAATATGTCATCAACGGATCTCCCAGGTGGTGGGCAAAGTCCTTTACCCAAACAGTAGTATCGGGATAAAGTTCTTCCATAATAAAATCCTCGCCAAGCACAGATACTGAATCTTCCAGCATTATTTCCATGAATTGGCGGTATTCGTTGTTGGTAATCTCGGTATCATCCATGTAGAATGGACCGATGGTTATTTGCTTGTTGTAGTTAATTTGGGTGGCCGCAACATCTTGGTCGGCTTGACCCATATGAAAAGTACCCGCGGGGATTGCTACCATTCCATAAGGTATAGTCATGACAAAGCCTTCCCGGCCTTGTACACCAACTAGCTCTCCACGATCATCCTTACTACCTTTAAAGAACAAGCCACAACTTTGCAATGCAAAAGCTACCAACACCCCCAGGGCTACCGTTCTTATGTTAGACACCATTTTCATAACACCTTTAAATTTTAAAGTATAAGTATCAATTATTAATTTTTATCAGCTTAAATCTGCTTATTCTGAATCCAAAAGTATAGGTTATGACCTACCCTTCATAAGGAATACCTACGAAAACCTGCGGTTTGTAAGATTTAGAAAGAAAATGAACAAATTCGTTTTATAACAACTTTTACCTGTAACAAACAGATCCTCACGGGGCATTAATGCCTGAATCGAGGGGTCCTAATAATTTTCCTTCCTCCTACAGAAGGCACCGGTAACGTATAACTCAACATCACTTCGTGGGAGGTAGGTTCCTTGACATCCTGGGCGCTAACAATGTAGTCGAAAGCATAACCTAATTTCAACGCATTATCTTTTAAAAAACTATAGCCTAGTAAGCCAATTAAGGCATCTGATTGTCGAAATGAAACTCCAGCCCACATTCGCTCTTTATAGGTCCCTACCGCACTTACATCAAACGAAAGTGTGTTAAAATCTGAGACCTTTACTATTAACGAGGGAGTTAAGGTAAAATTATAATTTATAGCGTAATCATAAGCGCCTGTCACATACATATGTGGAACCAATGGATTTCTTGTGGGATCTGAGCCAAAATCGAACTCAGATTTCAGCAAATGATTTACGCCCACCCCAAACCTGTAATTGCCAGATTGATAATGAACGCCGAGGGCCAGGTCCGGCCTGGTTTGAGCATCCCCACCAAAGGCGTTTAACGGATCACCCGGATCGATCCAACGATATTCGTCACTATCGATCGACTGTGAATAAATTCCTAATCGAACTCCAAAACTTAATTTTCCCTCATTAACTGCCAAGTGGTATGCGTATGACACCTGTGCTTCAAGATTATTTAGGTTGCCCAGCCGATCATTTACAATATACAACCCGATACCACTATTTATCCTTAGAAGTGGTGCACTAAAACTCACCAACTGAGTGTTGGGTGCCCCGCCATCGTCTAAGGTGGCTGAATAACCGGCATACTGACTACGATGAATTGCGGTCAAGGTGGTAAGTCCACTAACTCCGGCAACCGCCGGATTGTAGTATAGGGAGTTAAACATATATTGACTAAACTGGGGATCCTGCTGACCGTAAACAACAGTTGTGCAAAGAATAATCCATGCACAAATTGAGAAAAAAAGTTTGGTCATATTTACAGGGTTTACCGCCGATAAATATAATAATTTTTATAAACAACGTAGTTTATATAAACAAATACTTTAAACTGAAGTTCCCTGAACTAACAGAATATCAAGGTATTTCGAATCGGCACTTAATAAGTAGACGTCTACCCTTACCAAATCGTTAAATCTTATTTGCCTTTTTTATGTACAATTCCAAAGCCCCCGTCATAGAAGGGGCATTTGGCAAAGGAGCCTCAATGTCCAAATTCAATTTAGCATCCCGCACAGCTTTAGCCGTTGAAGGTCCAAATGCAGCAATACGGGTCTTGTTTTGCCTGAAGTCGGGGAAATTTACAAAAAGGGAATTAATACCTGATGGACTATAGAATGCAATGATGTCATAATTCACATCAGCGAGATCTGAAAGATCACTGGCAACTGTCTTATAGATTACCGCTTCAGAATGCTGATACCCATTTTCTTCCAAAAAGTTAGGAATATCGTTTTTCCTGATATTGGAACAGGGAAATATGTATTTTTCGTTTTTGTGTTTCTTCAAGATTTCAATAAGATCCATAGCGGTTCGCGATCCTGTGAAGATCTTCCTTTTACGAATCACTATGTACTTTTGAAGATAATTTGCAGTCTGCTCAGAAATACAGAAGTATTTCATATCTGCCGGCATTTCCATCTTTAGCTGTTTGCAGATATCAAAATAGTGATCTACCGCGTTGCGGCTAGTAAAAATAACCGCAGTATGCTCCAATATGCTTATTTTCTGTTGCCTGAAGTCTTTAAGCGATACTGGCTCGACTTGGATAAATGGTCTAAAATCTATTTTCAAACGGTATTTTTCCGCCAATAAAAAATAAGGTGACTTACGCCCTTGTGGTTTTGGCTGGGAAACCAAGATACTTTTAACTTCGTCTACATTTTTGGTCATTTCTGCAATCCGTGTATTTCCTGAATTCGATGTTTTCATTTCCTCCTTTAGTGGGACCATTAAAAGAATATCCTAATTCCTATTAGTAGGGGTAAAATTTCAGTGGTGCAAAGGTATGAAATTAAATGTATTTTTCTAAATGAAGTATCTCCTAATAGTTTAAAGAGCAGGATGACAACTCTAACTCCCAAGAGTATGATAAACAAGTAAAGTATAATATTGAAAGGCACAATTTGATTCAAAACACTTAAGAACATCACCGAGGAGACTACCAGTGTAGCAGTTACAAAAATAAAGCTGATTCGTATGAAGTCAAAAAAATGGATTTGGGCAATTTTATCAATATTCAGCAGTGAGCTCAGTACTTTAATTAGAAGGTATTTCATTCCCACTACAGCATACGCCATTAATGACAGTATTAACCAACTCCTCATGGCAGACAGGACAGTTTCTAAAGCCACAAAATCGAACAGTTCAGGAACCCGCCCAAAAATCTTCCAGAATAGAACGATAACCAATGATAATACCATACTGTACATCCACAAGAACAAGGCATTGACGCTGCCCATATTCCTTTGGGTAAGTACTTTCTCCTCCTTCAATGTTATCGAAAACGCCTTTGAAAAATTAAAGTAGTCCTTATATCCCTTTGGATACCGATTTTTCAGGAATGCATAAAAAGCGGCTACCATAAGAATGGCTACTACGAAGAAATCAGCAAAATGATCACTGAAGCGCTTTATAATTTGGGGGTTTGGATTGCTTTGCGCCTGAAAATTTCCAACTGGCTGCCTGGCCATTAGAGCGGTTGTGATCAATTCAGGATTAAGGTTTTCTTTGAAAAAGCTTATGAACAGTGACTTCTGGCGATGTACGGACATTAAACTGTCAATTTCATAGTTGCGACAACCGCCAATAGCGGCTCGGTCTACGATTTTATTGTTCACAAATATTGCTGTCCCTTCCGGAACGCAAATGCTAAGTATCAAGCCCACTCCATCCCTGGGATTTAGTATCACTCCAATCACCGGGTAATTGAGAGAGCCACCAGCGATGTAAGGCACGTAATGCCCTCCGTCCCGATCTACGGTCAACCATTGATTTTTCAGGTCCTTAATGGGAACCAATTGATGATGGTCCTGGGCACATAGTCCAAATACTATGAATACCGAAGCATAAACCAACAGAACTTTATGCATTGAGTTGTCTGGCTTTCAACATCATCTTTATTACTATCATCAGTAAGGCAATGGCGATCGCCGTAATAGTAATCAATAGATTATTACCCATTTCTGCATAGATGTAGTTAAACCCGAACATTATAACATTGAATACCAGCAAAAGGCCCAAAACCTTTGACTGGGACAGACCTAGTGTCAATAGTTGGTGATGCAAGTGGTTTTTATCAGGGTAAAAGGGAGATTTCCCGCTGAAAATTCTTAGGGAAAATACTCTTAGGGTGTCAAAAATTGGCAGTATCATAATACTTACTACAATCGCAGGTGCAGAATTAATTTGTTGCATTTCCAATATCTGAATAGCCAGAACAGCTAGTATGAACCCTGAAACCAGGGAACCAGTATCGCCCATAAAAACTTGTGCCTTATAAATATTGTATCTTAAAAATCCCAGCACTCCTCCAGCAAGTGCCAGCGCTACAAAGGCATAGGGAGAACCGAAGTAAAAAAAATAGCCGCCGAAAATCAATGAAATCAGTAAAACTATAGATCCAGCCAATCCGTCCATTCCATCAATAAGATTTATGGCGTTGGTCATTCCCACAATTACCAGGAAGGTAAAGACATAGCTAAACCCAGGTTCCAGTTCATAAATTCCCAGAAATCCCTGGAAGCTGGTGATCCTAATATCGGCCAGGAACATGACTATTCCGGTAGCTAATACCTGGATAAAGAATTTTTTGAAGGCAGAAACGGTGGCAATGTCGTCCTTTATGCCAATAAAAAATAATAAAAGGGTTCCTGCCATTAACTGCTGTATGCCCAGATTCAGGTCACCAAAAATCATTAAAGAAGACATAAAACCTGTAAATATCGCTAGCCCGCCTAACCTGGGAGTTGATGAGTTATGGATAGTGCGGTGATTTGGCTCGTCAAGAAGGTTCTTGTAATGTGCCACCTGAATGATTGACGGCACTGCAAAAAGTGCAATTAGGAAGGCCCACAAAAAAGTCAATGTCAGGTTCCACATATGAAAGGCGTCGATTGCAATTTAGATCATTTTCAGTGCATTTACAATGAACATTCAGGCAATCAAAATCGTGAAATATAACCAAAATGTATTTTGGATTGGTCAAATCCAATTTCTTGTATTTTTGAGCTTCCTACTGCCCACACAAAATTGAAAATCCCCGCGCTGGTGGTCAAACTTATCCCGGCCCCAAAGCCTGAAGGCCGGTCCTCAAAACTGTTGTTCTCCATTGTGTATCTCAACCACCACGCCTGGTCATAGAAGACAAATAAATAAGAACCGGTCTCAAAAAAAAATCTTGGTTCGATGGTAGAGTAAGCAAAGTTATCGGCAAAAAAAGTGCTTTCAGAAAAACCTCGTAGCGATTTAATACCTCCGAGCCGGAACAGGTCGTTAAAGAAAAGTCGACTATTATAAACACCTCCCCCGCTCCACTTACTTGCTATGACCCAGTGCTTGGACAAGGGAATAAATCCATGCAACTCTACTTCCCACGAAAATTGATTGCTCTCAAGATCTACTTCCTGATAAAGACTGTCACTTATGGCACTGTTCTTTCGTATTTTCTTGGTCCCGGTTGATGCTCGCGTAAAAATGCGAAATCCGGCCTTTGGGTCTAAATAATTGTCCAGGTTGTCCCACCGGTAGGTGCCACCGAATTGATTCAGGTTAAAATCAGCCAAATCGGGGAATGTAGTAATGTCCTCCAACAAACTAGAGGAAGGTAGCCGGGCGGTTTTCAGGTGTGTGTAAAACCCCACAAAATGTCTCTGGTATGAATAGCCCAGGTCCAGGTTGAATGATCTGTTCACAAATGTAGAGTCCTCCTTTAATAGCTTAAATTTGAGATCTAAATCAATCGGCGATCTAAACAGAATTGGTTGGTAGAAATTGATATTCAAAAGCTGGGACTCCTGTTTGAAGCTTTCCCATTGTAAACCCAGGCTTCTACCAGAACCAAACATGTTTTGAAGTAATAAATTGAATTGACCAGTCAGCAATAATCCTCCTTCACCTTTTGCATTCGGCAGAAATCCGATTACCCCATCAATTTGATTGGCATTGGTTGACTGCAGAGATAAGTAGGTACTTGCCTGGTCATTTTGAAAGGTCAATAATGGCTTTTCTGTTATACGTAGATATGGTAACTTTTTTATGCGGTCAGGTAAATCTTCAATCACAGTTTCAGAAAAAGATGCTCCTGGCTGAATTCTTAAGTAAGCTTGCAAAAAACGTGGATTGATTTTAATCTGTCCAGTTAATACCACTGAGTCAAAGGTGATGTGGGGGCCAGAATCATAGGCCAGCTGGGCGGATACAGCAGCGTCATGTATCTGGACACTGTCTAGTCGCACTGATGCAAATGGATAACCCGAATCTCCTGAAAACCGGATCAATTTTATCATGAGCTGGCTCACTTCACGGTAATGAAAGGGTTTGTTCAAGTAAAATTTTTCCTTATAACCGATCTTTTGCAGCATCACAGCATCCACATTCCCTTGCGCAAGTTTCAGCCATTGAAAACGATCTCCCAGACGCACAGTCGCGAGTAAATGGTTATTGTCCTTCCAGAATGGTTCAATATTAACACTCAAAAAACCTTGTTCCTGAAGATTTTGTTGAAGATCAATGACCTGATTGAACAATATCAGGCTATCGCCTGACTTTTTTTCAATGTTATATTTTTCAACCTCCCGGAGATCGGCGGCAGTACCTTCAAACTCCAGATAATAGTCCTGTGCTAACAAGGACCATGGTAAAATCACCAGGAATATTGAGCCTATAATACTTTGATAACTGATAGATGAAAAAGTTAACTTTACCCTGTAACAAATCTAATGATTCTTTTGGCAGGGATTTATATCCATATACCCTTTTGTAAACAGGCTTGTCATTATTGTGACTTTCACTTCAACACCTCACAAAAGTTTAAAGAACCTCTATTGGAGGGTCTAAGGACTGAACTTATGATGCAGAAAAATTATTTGCCGGATGAATCCATATCGACTATTTATCTCGGGGGAGGAACCCCCAGTTTGCTAACGCCAGCAGAGATCGAGGGAATTCTATCAACCATTGTTAAATTTTACCAGGTAGCCAAACCTTTGGAAATTACCTTAGAGGCCAATCCGGATGATCTCACCTATAATTATCTGGAGGAACTTTATGAGGTCGGTGTTAATAGGTTGAGCATTGGAATTCAATCCTTCCAGGAACCCGTACTGCACTGGATGAACCGGGCCCATGACCGCGAGCAGGCCGTAAAAAGTGTAGAAATTTCCAGATCTGCCGGATTTGATAATATAAATATTGATCTGATATATGGAATACCCCTGTCTGAACACAACCTTCAGTCTGACCTGCTGGAAGCGGTAGAACTTCGGCCAGAACATATTTCTGCTTACAATCTGACCATTGAACCTGGAACAGTGTTTGGCCATCAGTTAAAAAAAGGTTCGTTTCAAGAAATTTCAGAAGAAGAAGCAGCCGATTGTTTCCAACTTACCATGACCATATTGCGAGCAAATGGATATCTGCACTATGAAATCTCTAATTTCTCACTACCGGGTAAAGAATCGCACCACAACACGGGGTACTGGGACGGAAATCTCTACCTGGGTATCGGCCCCAGCGCACATTCGTTCGACGGCAAAAACAGACAATACAACATTTCAAGCAATGGTCGCTACCTGCAGGAGATTAAAGCTGGGGTAATTCCATATACCCTGGAGGAACTAACTCTGGAACAAAGGATCAATGAACTAATAATGCTGGGCTTACGAAATTGGAAAGGTGTTAACCTTCAGCTGATGATTGATGACTTTGAGTGGGACTCAAAACCAGAAATACCTTGAACAGCTGACAAACAATGGATTGGCCCAAATTGAAAAAAATAAACTATTATTAACCGATAAAGGAAAGTTGGTCGCCGACCGTATCGCCGAGGATCTTTTTGTGAATTTGTGATTTGGTGATTTGGTGATTTGGTGAATTTGTGAATTATATGGAGCCTCTTGAGATTAGGATTGAGCATCAACTATTTAACGTGGACTTGAACAAGCCCTTAGATATTTCTATTCCGCTGAGGAGTGGAAACGTTAACCCCAATAAATTTGCAGATTGCCAGTATTGAATCCGATGCGAGCCCCAGCAAGCCGGTGCTCTATCCATTGACATCCGGAAATCTCAAAAAAATATGAAATAGGACAAATTATTTTATATTTGTAGAGTACCCATCGATCCCGCATGTCCAGTGAAGAAAAAAAAGCATTCCTGCTGCTAAAGTCCATGATTTTTCACTACCACGGAT
The DNA here is from genome assembly GCA_003229495.1 of Flammeovirgaceae bacterium. Lineage (GTDB taxonomy): Bacteria > Bacteroidota > Bacteroidia > Cytophagales > Cyclobacteriaceae > SZUA-3. Next base: position 235 of record QIEB01000664.1, on the reverse strand, counting down.
TGGACGAAGACGAAGTTCAAATACTGGAACGTACAGCCAAGGAACTTGATGCCACCAATGAGTTGATATGGGCCAATGCGTTTATTGCCAAGGATTATGGTACTGCTTTCGACCGTGCCAGAACTTATCTGAAAGATACCTTGGGTCGGCAAAAGAAAGACAAAAAATTGTCCTACCTCGATCAAGTTTGGAAAGCTAATTATCAAAAAGGCTACATCACAGAAATGGAAGCCAC
>QIEB01000435.1 GCA_003229495.1 Flammeovirgaceae bacterium | reverse complement strand
AAAATCAATTGCCGATTTTACCAGACGCTCGGTGCCTTCCCTTGAAATTGGCTTCAAACCATACCCTGTTGATGCTGGAAATCTAACTTTTTCAAACTTCTCAGGAAAAATCTCTTCTAATAAATCACTGAAACGATCCGCTTCCGGTGATCCTTCCTGAAATTCAATCCCGGCATAAATATCTTCGGTATTTTCACGGAAAATTACCATGTCAGTGGTACTTGGATCTTTTACCGGAGATGGTACTCCGTTAAACCAACGCACAGGGCGCACACAGGCAAACAAATCAAGTTTTTGCCTTAAGGCAACATTCAGTGATCTAATACCTCCACCGATCGGCGTAGTCAGCGGGCCTTTTATTCCTACCAGATATTCCCTGAAAGCATTCAAAGTCTCATCCGGAAGCCAGTTTCCATTATCTTTATAGGACTTCTCCCCTGCAAGTACTTCTTTCCACTGGATCTTTTTCGATCCACCATATGCCTTCTCTATGGCAGCGTCCAAGACCAATTTGGATGCTGGCCATATATCTATACCGGTACCATCACCCTCTATAAAGGGAATGGTTGGCTGGTTAGGTACTACCAGGTTTCCATCTTCAATGGTTATTATGTTCTCACTCATTATTGGAATTATATTTTAGGTGTACTAAGAATAATGCGAGGGCGAAGATATGAATTAATTGTCATTCATGCACCTTCATTGGACAGCCACTTAATCGGTGCTAATAACTTTCCTCCTTATTTGGAAAATCATTGTTCTTTACATCACTTATGTATTGGTCAAAGGCTTTTTTCATTACTGCATCAAGATCAGCGTACTGCCGTAGAAACCTTGGCTGAAACTCCTGGGTTATGCCAAGCATGTCATGGATAACTAATACCTGTCCATCTACAAACGGACCTGCACCGATGCCAATAATCGGGATGGAAACTTCTTCTGCAACCTTCTTGGCTAATGAGGAAGGGATTTTTTCCAGAACAATGGCAAAACATCCACATTGCTCCAGTATCCTGGCATCATCAAGAAGCTTTTCTGCTTCCTGTTGGTCCTTAGCCCGTACCGCGTAAGTGCCGAATTTGAAAATTGACTGTGGTGTGAGCCCTAGATGGCCCATTACCGGAACTCCCGCACTCAGAATACGTTCCACCGATTCTTTGATTTCCTCGCCGCCCTCAACCTTCACTCCATGTGCGCCACTTTCCTTCATTATACGTATGGAAGACCTTAGAGCTTCATTGGAATTTCCTTGATAAGAACCGAAAGGGATGTCCACCACCACAAACGCCCGGGTGATGGCCCTCACTACGGATGTTGCATGGTAAATCATTTGATCCAGGGTAATAGGCAGAGTAGTTTCGTTTCCAGCCATCACATTAGAGGCTGAGTCTCCTACCAGGATCACATCAATTCCTGCCCCATCCAAGATTCGGGCCATTGAATAGTCATAGGCGGTGAGCATAGCGATCTTCTCCCCGCGGTCCTTCATCGCCTGTAATTGGTGGGTGGTTACTCTTTTAATTTCAGATTGATGCTTGGACATAGCGAATTGGGTATTGTTAGGCATCAAAAATATAAAATAAAATCAATAATTCGGTCCAAAGAAATGAATCATGCAGCCCGGTTGGGTAGTTCTACTTTGAATATAGTGCCTCGATTCTCCTCAGATTCGACATTGATCTTACCACCTAGTTTTGCCACCACATTTTTTACAATGTATAAACCTAAACCACTACCCTGGTTGTTTTCCGTGGCCCTGTAAAACATGTCAAAAATATTTGGCAATCTGGATTCTGGTATGCCTTCCCCATTGTCCTCTACGGTAATGATGGCAGTTTTTTGGTTGATTACCGCTTCCACGATGATGTGCGATCTCTCCCGATTGGGACTTCGGTACTTAATGGCATTTGAGATGAGGTTGTTGAGAATGATCCGTACCCGGGTCAGGTCTGAAATAAAGTCAACGGGTTGATAAATCTTTGTTATAATCCTGATATCTTCGGAATTTTCCACATGATAGAAATTTGTCATCGAGTTATTCACCTCTGTTAACAAAGAGATCTCCTCTATTGGATTTTTTGCCCTACTACCTTTGGAGATATGCAGCAGGTCTATCACCAGATTGTCCAGTCTTTTAATACTTCCTTCAATCATTTCAAGACAGTTTTCCCTGCCTGCCGCGGTTTTTTCCAAGCGCAATAAATTAATAAGCCCCATAATTGAGCGTAAGGGAGAACGCAGATCATGGGAAGCATGGTACACGAAATTTTCTAATTCATAGTTTACCTTTTGGAGCTGTTCAAGACTGTCCTTGATCTTAGAAATATCTATTAGAACTCCTTCAATGATGTTTTCATTAGGATAATACACCGCCGAATTGGAAGTCCAAATGATCTCTCCGTCCGCTTTCTTAATCTGTATTTCCCTGTCTCTTACCTTGCCATTTTCCTTCAGGTCCTTTAGGAAGTTAGCCCGGTCCTCCGCATTGGCATAGAAATTTAAGATACTGATTCCCTGTCTGGAGTCAGTACCAAGGATTTCCCAAACTCTTGGATTTGCATACAAGATCTCACCTGTTCGGGCATTGGTCCTGAGCATTGCAATGAATGAGTTCTCAATCAGATTTCGGTATTTTAACTCGCTCTGGTGATGCGCCTCTTGAGCTGATTCAAAACTTCGCAGTTTTCGTGTGAGCGAGTCAATTTTGGACAAATTCCTCCTGTCCTTCTCCCTTAAGAAAGTTAGTTCCTGCTTAAGGTCTTGGACCTCCTTTGTTATATCGGTCTGTATACTTGATAATTCATGCATGGAGGAGTGTATCTTGGTTATCTACAATAGCCCCAACCTGTCTAAAAGTACAAAATTTTGCTTGAAAATAGTACTAATTTTAGAATTAATTTTACATTTCAAGCATTTTGTCCAGTAGTCTGCAAATATACTCCCTATTTGAAAGTGGCAAATTTATGGTCTTTTTCCAGGACAACTTCTATATGCTCACTATAAGTAGTGGCCAGTTCTATCCCCTGGTAGTTGGCTGAAATGGGGAAGCGTTTGTGGCTGCGATTGACCAAAACCGCAGTCTCCAGTTTTTTGAGGTTTCTGTCAAGAAATGGTTTTAAACTATAAGCCATGGTCTTTCCCGTATTCAACACATCATCGATCAGTACTATGGCTTTATGATCCAGTTTATTTTTGGGAATGTCCAGCAGGATCTCGCCGTTTAATGGCTTTTTCTTGTCCAGTTCCAGTTTGGCAAGAATCACCTCGAAGGGCGCTACTTCTTTTAATTCTTTGGCCAATAATGCAGCCAGATGATAACCCTGCTGGTAAATTCCCACCAATACTATACTTTTTTCCTTGAGGTTGTGTTCACAGATCTGGTAGGCCATTCTTTTGATCTTTTGTAGTATCTGCTCTTCGTTCAATATTAAATTTCGTTGGTCTTTCATGATACATGTCCGGTAACGGAGAATGGGTTTGCCGAAAATAATGAATATTTGGTGTATTTTAAAAGGGCAAGAATTTCCTACCCTTTCTACTAACCACTAGCGACGTCTTCGTAAGTCACCCAGGTCCCACAGAGCCAGAGATTTATCTTTATAGGACCCATCCCCTTCCATACACCCTTCGTTCAGGATCATCAAGGGGCTTGGAAGTTCAAAAGGAGAGCCTTGTAGGTCTATCGGACGCCAATTGCCAGTGGTTATATCATAATTCTTGCGTCCGGGAAATGTCGTTGTCAACAAATAATTGCAACCTGATTCAAGTAAATTGTCCAAGGCCTTTTGTATGTCCGGATACGAAAAATGGACCAAACAATCACGACACAATACCAGGTCATGCACAGGCAACTGACTCTTTAACAGGTCCAAGAACAGAAAGCTAACTTTATCGCTGGCGTACTTCTGGTTATTTTGAACGATCTTCTCCACAATGTCACCGCCGGTATATTTCACCCCTGAAAGGTCCAGATGTTGCATCCAGAACCAATCACCGCATGGAACATCCAACAAACTTTCAATATTATAATTAGCAATCACTTGTTGCAACCCAGGACGCACTAAACTGGTTTGGTTCAAATCAGATCCCGGTCCTGAGTGGGACTGCCCAATCCATTTTTTATTATAATAAATGTCTTCAAAAACATCCTTTACAGGTTTAGAACGGTAGCTGCTAAAGCGCAGCCAATGGTAGCATTTACGTGACCATGCCTTTATTTGTTGGTACATGTCGGCTGGAGGGTCAAATGTTGAAAAGCAAAAAAATGAGAATATACTCGCTGAATATATTCTCTACTGCGGTACTTTTTGGCCAACTCTCTAATACGAATTTTATGATTTGGTTCTTTCAGGATATTCTTAAGTTTATCAAAACAATTGATCAGATGGGTTTCTTCAAAATTGTGTAATACTACTCCTGCATTTAATTTATCTATTAGTTCGCTGTCATCCCCAATTCCTTGCGTGATAACTACTGGCAAACCCATAGCCCAATATTCTCCGTTTTTCACTGGACAACAAAAAAGTCTACTCTTTCCTGGTCTTACTGTACAATAAGCGAAATCTGCAATTGTTAGAAAATTCCTTAAGCCAACGGTATCAACAAAAGATATCTTTACCTTACTTGGGTCCAACTTATGAGCGTGAACTCTTTCCTTGATTGATTGTCCGTCTTGAGGCGACAATATGATAAGGCGAAAGTCTGCTCCAAAATATTGGAAGCTTTTCTTAAAAATATAAAAAGATTCCTTATCTAAATAGATATCACCAAACTTCCCCACATAAATACCTATTATTTGATCCTTGGAGAATCCAAAACGCTCACGGATCTGCATGGAATTTTGACACGGTTTAAAGACACCGGTATCTACAGTGCATGGCAATACTTGTATTCGTTTCTTTTCTATCCCTTCGCTGAGTAATTTTTTTTTATAGTTTTCACTAACCGGCATTAATCCTAAGGCATGCTTCTTCTGCTTATTTTCGAAGTATTTTTGAATAATAAACTTGGGATTCCAAACAGACCAAGATCCGGCTTCAAGCATATATTGTGCATGAGGTTCAAATGACTCTACAAAAAAATCTATTTTAGTTTTTTTCCAAAGTTTATATCCCAGGCACCCTGCTATTACCCCACGGCAAATGATTGCATCAATCCGATGTTTATCAATAGCTTTTCGCAAATGACCAAAGTATTTAATGTAAGTAGTCATATTCTCAACCATACCAAATTGATTTTTCGTAAAATATGGCAGATGAAACATCCCGGGATCTTGCTGCAGGATGCTATTTGTTGATAAAGATCGCTCTAAACTGCAATATACAATTTTGGTAAAGTTGAATTTACGCTGTAAAACTTCAAGATGAGGTAGTATGGTTGAACGAGAAAGTGGGTCACTTACACTCCAAGTACCAATATATAATAGGTTCATATTACCAATCATTAAACAGTACCTTAAAAGCAGACCAGAACCTAAGCCTGTGTGCAAAGCTTTTGAACATGATGGATTTCGACTTCCTTTTAAACATTAGCGCTTGAGACCAGTTGATGTTTGGATTTTCTTTAATTAGGTTAAATATTTTTCGATAACCATTTTCCAACCCTTCCAAGTTGCTCATTGCTGACACGTGTCCCGTTCTATGGTGGAGTACCTCCCGTTCCGTATACAGGTATCTGTATTCAGGTGATTGAGAAATCTGCAAATAGAACAAAAGGTCCTCTCCATGAGTCAAATTTGTATTAAAGGAATAATTTTGATTTGACTGCTTCTTAATCAACCAACTGGGTCCCCAAAAACAAGTACCAGATAGTTTCGCCAATTCCAAGAATGGATTTCCTGTAAATGTTGGGGTCCATGAATTTTTGGCAAGTTCTAGTCTGGAATTGTAGCTCACAACTTTACCATCGACAAAAGAGACTGATGGGTCATTAAGAAATATCTCAATACGGACTAACAAGCTATCCACTGGCATTATATCATCAGCATCAAGAAAGGTAAAGTACTCCCCTTGAAAATTACTTAAACCCATATTCCGGGCATTGGAAACGCCATGATTATTGGGTATTGTGAAAATTTTAATTCGATCATCATCAAACTTAGATAAAATAGCCTGGGTATTATCAGTACTGCCATCATCAATTATTAATAATTCCCAATTGGAGTACGATTGGCCCTTTACAGATTCTACTGCTTCATTTATAAACGGTGCTGCATTATAACTAGGCATAATTATAGAAATCAAAGGCTTCATACAGAGGTATTCAAATCACAGAATCATTTGAAATTAATCGTTCAATCTCTTTGATTTTTTCACCATAGGACCTTTCACTGGCGTATCCAATACGCGCGGCCATATTTTCTTGACTATTAAATGAGTTCAGGTTTTTAGCCACTTTGGATAATAGTACTCCCAACTGGTTATTATCGTTAGTCATTTCAATCAGATGACCCTTTGACTCATAAGCCAGCATGTGACTACTTACTACTACTTTCCCGGTACTTAGATATTCCAGGATTTTATGAGGATCTGCAACTTCCTTCAAATAGTTCTGGGTTTGGTAGCAAATGAATAGGATATCCATTTGGACCAAATATTGATACAACGCTTCAGGGGGCTTAGGTCCCAGCAGAAAGCAATTATCCTGTTCCTTAAGCATTTCAATAAACTCATTTGCTTCCTGGCTAACACTTTGGGAGAGATTACTTTCCCGGTAGGGACCAATTAGATAAAAGTCCAGTTCTGGTTTACCTAAAACTATATGTGTAAATGTTCTCAGATCCAAATATTGGATGAGCAGGTTCCCACAGTACCCTATAGCCACTCGATTGAGGGCACGTTTGAACGGCTGGAGCGGCGCCAAATGCTCAGGCTCCAAAAAATATCTTGACAACCCATGGCCAATATTGTATTTAGGCCGATTAACATCCCGGTAGCGTTCTAATATTATTCCATTTGAAGTTAAAACCAGGTCCGCCTTCATTGCCGTGTAGGTGTCCCATTTAGAGGACAAAAGGTCTACCGAATGAAAAATACGATAACTCTCTTTAAACAAGTCAAGGTCCTGAAATCTATAGGGGTCGAATGACCATACTATGTCTATCGGAACTCCGATCAATTTTAAGATCGCGGATAATTCTATTTTCATCAATGGAATCCTTAACCAATTGGGCAGCCTGTTGATACCCTTATATCTTCTTCTGTGTTTTACAACTTTCAACTTCTCGGCCACTACCACTAACTCATTCTTATTTGTCGGAGGCTCCAAAAAAAACACTAAACTCCCATACCTGGCCAACTCCGATGCATAGTGGTGTTTTGATAGGTGATTGATCCCCCAAAACTCGGGTGATATGATTAAAATTGTTTTGTTACTTAAGTCCACAACCTGTTTCAATCGCGTTCAAGTATAGATCGCCCACTCTTTTCTTATTGAATAAAGATGCTCCATGGGCGGCTATTGATGCTCGATCAAAATTATTATGGATTAGCATCATCTCCATAGCATTTATTACGTCAGTTGGGCCATTGTTATCCAGCAAGTAGCCATTGCTGGCATCAATAAATTCAGGAATTCCACCTACCGCTGAAGCAATCACCGGGGTTCCACAACAAATTGCCTCAGCACAGACCACCGAAAACGTCTCATATCTGGAAATATGGACGAAAGCAATTGCACATTGCATTTCATAGGCTAGTTTTTGCGATTCCAGTCTACCCAACCAAGTGACATGATCCTGCAAATCATTATCTTGAATATAATCTAGCATAGTGGTCTTTAATGGTCCATCGCCAGCTATGCGTAGTTTTGATTCGGGGTATTTTACACGAAGCTTCACAAATGCTTGCAGTGCTATGATGGGTTCCTTTGGTGATTTCCAGTAACTTGCCATAAACAATGCCCTAATTGGCTGTGATTCAAATCTGAATACATTGGTATCCACCACATTTGGGACCACATGGAAATTCAGATTCTCTTTCCCGGAAAACCTAATAATATCCGTAGCAAGAGCCTTTGAAACAGTAATCAGGGTTAAATCTGGCCTGAAGATGCTCCTAACCCTACTTAGTCTATTAGGGTCTTCTACCCCGAAATAAAAATGATATGCACTCCAATGTTCATTGATAATTATTGGTTTTTTTATAAAAAATCTAAAGATCTTCAGAAACACACATAATGGATAAGCAATATGGAAATTAATCAGGTCATATCTACTCAGTTTCACCCTTACCAGAAGTATCCAGGCCAAGCACAGAGAGGTGATGATTTCAATCAACAGCCAACTTCTAGAGGGTATTTGCCATCGAATGCCTGGAACTGTGGTTTTAATGGTCTTCAGACTGACGCTACTTTCAACGTTTAAATGGACAACATCACTTACTACCCTATCCGGAAGGCATGCTATTTGATTCTTTATCCAAATACCGTCGAGTGAATTATTCTCGGTAGGATACCAATTTGTTATATGCAATACCCTTATGCTAGAAGGTGCAAGCATCAGACATACCCATGTTTCTTCAAATTGGGGCGAATCAATTTTATCATTTGATGAATCTCCTTAGGTCCCAATTCTTCTTTCCAATTTCCAACAGCTCCATTATGCACCTCTTGTTTCAAGTTATTATGATGCGACAGATGATCATCTCCTAAAAACACCGGCGGTGCTTGCTCATTATAGTTCAGTTTGCTTTGCAGAAATTCTGACAATCGATTCATTGCAGACTTTGGATCTGAGACCAGTTGTTCATATCGGACAGTTATAATTTTCATATCTGCGTACCGCTTTGCTAATATATTTACCGATTCATTCCACCTGGCACAGGCCTCCTGTACATTATCGCATCTTCGGTGTTTCAACAATGAATTAACCACATCCCGGCCATCTCTCAACATATGAATGATACGACCTTGAGGATATAACCTTTTTATCCAATTGAGACCAAAAGTGGCATATGGTGTCTTATCTCCCCATATATATGCTTCAGGTTTATGACATTGAGCATAGGTCAAATATATATGGTCAATTATACTTTGAAGATTTCTTTGGTTTTCAGGGAGTCGGGTTAATTCCTCTCCGGTAAGATGATCGTTAATATTCCAATATTTGAAATCAGGGCTTTCACGCCATAGCCCTAATATTTGTTGAACAAGCAATTCCCATGACAAATCATTTTTAGAAATAAATAATTTGATAGAATTTTCTAGCAACCCCCCTGATTCTGGGGGCACTACAATCTGCTCGTTTTGTTCCAAAATTTTACGCAAAATTGTGGTGCCACACCTCCCTGAGCCCATAATAAAAAAAGGAGAATACTTAATGCTGGTATCTTTTGTCCTCAATGGAAAGTTAATGGAATGATATTTTGTTCGAATCAACATTCCTTGGGTTTTGAGAAATAACCAATTAGTCATAGTATCTAATATATCGCTCTAAAGAAACAAATTGCGGTTATTGAGATTAAAATAATTAAGATTTTAAGAATAAAGGTCTTTAAAGATAGATTCAATTTTTTATAAAGGATAACCATTGCAATTAGATATGTGCAAGCACCTAAGACACCATATAATATAAAGGTAAGGTGAGGGTCTTGGTAATAGCATCCTATGGCAAATGAAACCACCCCTGTTATTAAACTTAATACTTGAACCCATAACAAGTACTTTTGAATAGTCAATACTGTAAACACTGGAGAAACCGATAGGTATATCAGGTATATTAGGTAATAAAAACCCAGGTATCTGGCAAGTTGGCCAGCCTCAACCCAGTTTTGACCTAAAAACCAGCCAAACAAATGATCCCCGTAACCAATCAATAGAATGAAAGGTATGGCACTTATGTTAATTACTTGACTGATTATTTTTTGGGTTAGCTCTTTTACCTGCATCAAATGTCCTTTCCCTAACTGAGCTGCCCTTTGGTAAAATACAGTATAAACTGAATTACCAATAATGTTAAGGGGTATATACAACAAGCTGATTGAAAACCCCAGGTAACCAACATACTGAGGACCAAAGCATAACCCGGTAAGATAAATTGGTAATTGTCCGGTCAAACTGCTGAGCAGATTTGAAGGAAAGTTGTAAATGGTGAAATCCAGATTACTAAAAAATACGGTTTTAATTTTTTTAAAATGTATTGCTGTTCCAAAAATTCTTATGTACCTCCAAAACCGTTTAAAGCTTAGAAAGCAAAGCGCGAATAATCTGGAAATTACATCTCCACTCAATAGACCCCACCATAAATTTGATACGCCAACTCCATACGCAATTGATAGAGAACGGGATAATAGATTGGTTACAACTCTGGTGAACGGCCCTGTTTTGAAATCTCCAGATTTAATATGCCAACTGGCCAATAATTCCGTTGATGCGGCCATTGCTGCAATTAACGGAATGAAATAAACTGCCATGCCCAATTCCTGTACCTGAAGAAAGTTGGTAAGCTGGATTCCAAATAGGTACAGTATTACTGCTACCGTGGAACACACCACCAAGATTAGCAGGAAATTTAGTCGTAATAGATTTAAAAATATGAACTTGTTTTTTGGCAACATAAGGGCATTTTTCATGCCCAATGTGCTAATAATTATTGATGTGTTGAGTAGGGCGCTGTATACAGAAAATACTCCATAAGCCTCAGGTTCATATATTCTTGAGAGGAATGGAGTTAATATGAATTGGATGACTAGAACCAGAACCGAGCCGGAGGCTAAAGAGAAAAAATCATTTCCTATTGGGTAGGATTCACTGAAGTTCTTTAAAAATTTTTTGATAAAATTATTAGAATTCATAAATCCCGTGCTTCCTCAATTAAACCATTTCAATTAATAGGGTGAGGGCATTCATTTACCTTTACGAAGCCAAACAGCGAGTTGCATTCCACTCTTTGTTCCTTGCATTATGGGCTTTATGAACCAATCAAGTGGTATTGGTAAAAATGTGTCACCAACATAAAATTTATGATCGGCAATCTCATAGTTAAATCTTTCTCCATTTTTCTTGAATGACTCTAAAGTGAATTCATACAAATGATATGGGGGGTGCATTGGACTTAAGTTGGTAACATATCTTTGACCGATTAACTTATAGGTTAAATTAACTAGCTTTCCAACCAACCATGATGCACTTGGCACCTCCAGATGAACCAGGCCGGATGGTTTTAACCATTTCATTACTTTTTGTATACTAGAAGAAGGATCGTAAAGGTGTTCTAGCACAGCTCCGAATGTAACAAAATCAAAGTAATCCTCAGGAACCTCTTCAACACTACATATTTTTAGATGATCAGGATCAATGAGGTTAATTTCTATGGCTTTTTTTGCAAAAGATGGTGAAGGCTCGATACCAGATACTTCAAACCCGGCATTGGACAAGGCTTTCATACATTTACCTATTCCTGCCCCTATATCTAGAGCCTTGGCGCATTTTATATTTGGTGAGAGGTTCCGATACCAGTCAATTTGTTCTTCGAAGTAGCCAGAGTTCTTTTTAAAGTATAATTTATTCCAGTAGTCTATAGCTGGGACATCATAGTGATCACCAAGGGTATCAATTTTAGGCATTGGATTGGAAAAAATCAGACCGCAATTTTCGCACTTCATAACCGTGGTAGATACACCAATTTTCTTGGATGGTCTAAACCCTTGTGAGTTATTTAATCGACTACCCATCAGGCTGAAAAGATCGCAATTCGATCCACACATGTTGCACCTGTTTATCGGAATAAAAGTATATTTGATAGCTTTCAATAAATGTTTGTAGTCATTCCAGTCCAAATTGGGAAAGATCCTTTTTCTTGTACCTTATCCTCGTGGATGTGCTCCCTCCCAAAGATATAGGTTTGAGCAGTATTTAAAAATTTTGGAAGAAAGTGAATTTGAGTGTGAGATAGTCCCTTTTATTAACGCTCAAACCTGGGAAATCCTTTATCAGAATGGCCACTATTTCAAGAAGTCATGGGGTTACGTTATAGGATTCTTAAATCGAATACTGTTGTTGTTTAATATTCGAAAATATCAATGGATCTTTATCCATAGAGAAGCAATTATTTTAGGGCCGGCATTATACGAATGGGTCCTGGTAAAACTATTTCGTAAACAAATTATATTCGACTTTGATGATGCTATTTGGATTAACACGGTTTTTAATAAAAACAGTCCCTTAAACTTGTTTAAGCCCGCCAATAAAACGTCACAAATATGCAAACTTAGCTATCGAGTAAGTGTAGGAAACTCTTTTTTGGCTGATTATGCCTATAGGTTTAATTCACAGGTACATATTATCCCAACCACTATCGATACCCAATACAGACATTTCCTATTAAAGGACCATCAAAGTGCTAAAACTGTGATAGGATGGACAGGTAGCCACTCAACTTTACCTTTCCTGTCTAACATTATCCCGGTTTTAATACGATTGGAAGAGAAATACGATTTTGAATTTCAGGTAATAGCTGACCAGGACCCACACCTACCCCTAACATGCTACACATATAAGAAATGGGATAAAGAATTTGAAATAGATGACCTGATGGATATTGATATTGGTCTTATGCCATTACCCAACAATAAATGGTCACTGGGCAAATGCGGCTTAAAAGCCTTACAGTATATGGCCTTGGGGATCCCGGCAGTAGTATCGAAAATTGGGGCGAATAATGACATTGTGGGCCACCAAGTAGACGGATTTCACTGTAAAAATAATGACGAGTGGTATCTACACATTGAGAAACTAATTGTCAATCCTAAATTAAGGCTTGAAATGGGAAAAGCGGGTCGCCAAAAAGTTATACAACACTATTCGGTTGTGGCTAATACTCCAGCCTTCCTTTCTTTGTTCGTATAATTCAAAATCGCCAGTGCGCTGAGATATAGTGGTATCAAGGGTATTTTATATCTAACCAAAGACCCGAAATTATAGGTGCTAAAACCCACTGCAAAAGCAAAACTTATTGAAAACATTAATAAGAATATCAGCATAGGGTTACCCGTTACCAGACTAAATATATCTAGCCGGACTTTTAACAATATTAGAAAGGTGAAAATTAGCACTCCAATGCTTTCCAATGCCGCAAGCAACATCACCGGGTTGTGAACTTCCCACAGATAAGGTCTAAACAAAGTAACATTCAATGCTAACGGAAATTTTCTAAACATCCCTGCCGGCGAATAGTCAAAATCTCCCAACATGTATCCAGAACCTTTATCTATGGTACTTACATAATTGATCCATTTTGCAGTAATCTCAGCAGTATTTGATAGTCTATCTATAGAATATCGATAATGCTCCTTACTTAGCTGATCGATGGCATTGTAACTGGCAAACGCTGCAATCAAAAGTATTAGAGGAGTCATTGCCAACCTTAAAAGTGGTGATCTTATTTTATGTAGGTTAACCAGAAAATACCACAGCAAGATAGCTGGAACCAGGCATAGTAATATATAGATGCGAATTGAGAATATGGTATAAAAACATAGAAGCATAAGGGCAAACAAGCCTATTGAGACACGTTGGAAGTATAAAATTTGAATCATACCGCTAATAATAAAAGCCACTGATGCCAGCGTAAGAGTGTCTTTCATTATACCTGATCCCCAGAAGAACACTGAGGGAATAAATAGAATGGCTATGGCGAATGATCTATGAAGTTGTGGATATAGCTGGTAGAAAGATCTAAACATGGACCACAATCCCATAAAGCTTATAGAAGCGAACAAACAAGCGGTTGCGGAATAAGTATGAAAAGTTAGAAGATCCAGCACGGCCACAACACGTACCATAAAATAGGAAGGCAAATCACGATAATACCAAATTTGACTGGAATAAACATAGGTGTCCGCATGATGCTGACCATCAGCAAAAATCAATTTTATTGCTTTTATCGGTGAATCCTTCCAGGCTTCCCAGATATACTTGCTTCCGTGTGTAAAAAAATTGAAAGTATCTCCCCCATCATAATAGTATTGATAAATCAATCCAACGCCAATGGCTCCTATTAATCGTACCGTTAGCGATGGAATAAAGTACTTACGAGTAACTGGATCTGAGAGTCTACGTCTAATAACGTAGGCGCCTGCGTATATGATAAGTAACCAAATAGGAGTTACTAATAGATCCTTAATCTCCATTTACCTGATCAATTTCTTTGTCCCCTTTAATCGGTCCTTGGCACGTTTATGTGCAGGATGACCTCTTTTTGCCTCCTTTTTGGCTTTTTTATAATAGGACCTGGCCCCATTCGGATCACCAGTTTGACTGGCAATATCGCCAAGCCCAATAAGTGAAAAAAGGTAGTATCCTGACTCCAGATCCTGGGATTGTTCTGCAAACTTCTCAGCTCTCTTATAGTATTTTTGAGCATCCTCAAACTTACCTTTATTAACGTAAATCTGACCCAGGAAGAAACTTGCATATCTGCCGGTCACCGGCCCATAACCTACTTTACCGCTATCAATCTTCTGTATAATATTCAACGATTCTTGCTCCGCCATCCAATGTTTTCCGGTGGTGTACAACAAGCGTGCATAAAACCGCTGAAAGTATGAGTTGTCAGGAAAGGTCTCTGACAGGTATTGACTCACCTGTAAGGCCCGAATGAGTTCTTGTTC
>QIEB01000201.1 GCA_003229495.1 Flammeovirgaceae bacterium | reverse complement strand
ATTTAAGGGCCCCAACTATTTCTGAAGCAGGAAGCTCTTTAAATGTTGTCCAATATTCCTCCTTATAACAGGGGATTTCTAGTGGGTTCCGAGTAATCATCTCAAGATTAAATTTGATGCCCGGGTTGTGTTGTTGACAAACATCAATAATCTTTGCCAGGTCAAGTGCTCCGGACCCTAATGGAACCTCGGATAGCAGAAAACCGTCTTCATAGTCTTTTACCCCCATGTCCTTTAAGTGAGTGGTAAATGCATATGGGGCCAGGGACTCCACTACAAACATTGGGTCTTCAAGAAAGGAAATATTGTTACCAGTATCTAAATTTATCCCTATCCATTGACTGTCAAAGTGTTTCATTAGGGTCAGTAAATCCGGGACCAGCCAATCCTTGTGGTTTTCTACAGCTAACTTTAATTTGTATTTGACTAAAATAGGTTCTGCCCATTCTATGGACTTTATGGACGATGCCATGAACTCCTCAAATGCCTGCCAGGTTTCAAAATCCTCATATCGACGGCCACTTAAGCAAGCGGTGCGCAATATCGAGGCCCCGGCCTCCAGCGCATGTCTGGCTTCCTTTTCAAAACGTTCCACATCGGTATTATCCTGCGGTAGTTGGATTGAGCCTTCCAGGTATAACCCCTTTTTCTCTCTGAAATCCCGCACTTTACCGGTGAAATCTTCGGACCAGTTCCTGGTGCCAACCTGAACCCCTCCAGCACCAATGGATTCACAGTGTATCAGCATTTGCAGGGCATTTTCAAATCCTGGGATCTTCTTGCTAGTGTCTCGGGATCCCCATCGGTTAGCGTAACTTGCTGCGGCAACTCCCATGGAGGATCTTTGATTCACTTTCATATTAGGAAATGCGATCTCTGGGATCAACGCCATTCCCGTTGTTAGGGTAGCGCTTTGTTGAACAAAGGAACGGCGGGATATCTTTTTAAATATTAGAGTTTTATTCATTTCCAGAGTAAACAAGATACGATTTATGAAAACACCGAACAACCAGCAAGAAAACGCCGAACTCCTAATAACCAACACTGAAGTAGCGTGATAAACACCTACTTCGACATTCGGCGTTCGACATTCGGTGTTTTTAATCGTCCTCCATATTCAGCAATTCATCGCTTGTCCACGGAGTAACTTTCCCCTGCGACCTTATTCGTATGCCCCCAACAGCTCCCGCATCAATGGGACTGGCATTATGCTCCCATTCACGTCGAATATAAGTCAATACCGCAGCCAGGTCATCGGCGGAGGTGCTGGCAAATGACGGCATTTCAGGAAGAATATCGGGAGAATCATACTTTTTCCCATTTACTTCTATTGGTCCTTCCATGCCGTGAAGTAAAATCAGAGTAAGGCGCCTGGGGTCTCCAAGTACCCATTCAGATCTTACCAGGGGTGGTGCAAATCTAGGCAGGCCTTTTCCATCATTTCCGTGACAACTGGAACAAATGGTAAGATAAATACCACGTCCATGTGCAAATACTTCAGGGTCCAAAAAATCGGTATTAATGGCAGTTATAGTATCCAAATTCACCGGTTTACCAGGCCAGGTAAAGAGAGCGGAAATCCGGGAGAGCTGGGAACTAAGTTGATCTTCATCAATAACCTTGGAAAAAATGCCGGGCTCCACTGCCAACGGTATTTTCGTTGAATCTGTGTGGCCATGTATTGATAATCCGGCTATTATTGCCCGATGTTCCCACCCAAGACTATCAATGTTCACTAATTCCAAAAGCTCCTCTAGTTCTTTGGGATTTCCCTTTTTTGCAATCGATTCCGCTAACATCTCAAGCATTATTTTTTCCCTATTGCCCGAGTAATAGTGCCATTCCGATCGACCCAGGACCATTCTAAGAAATTCATATTCCTGGTCAGGAATACTGCTCATTACGGCATCTCGGAATATTGGAGAGTCTATGTAGTTGGTAAGTATCCGGGAAAGCAGGCCATGCTTTTCCGGTGAGTTAATAACCCCAGCAGTGAGCGCTAATTGCAATCCCGTTACTTCGTTAAAATTCATTTTGCCCATTGTATGCCCTAATTGGATGAGTACATCGGGGTTCTTAGCAGCTATTTTTTCCAGTATCCGTAATGAAGCTACCTGAACATTTTCATTGAGGTCTTGCAATGCTGTCAGGTAGATCACAGGATCTTCAATTCCCATTCCTTCAAGGGACCACAACCCATGAAGTCTGGCCAGATAGTTCGGATCTTTATGAATGAGCTGTTGCAGTTTTTGAATTGCTTTCAGGTCTCGTTTTTCTACCAATAGACGTTGTGCCATATCGCGATACCACCCGTTTTTATGACCAAGGAATTCTATCAGTTCATCAATGGAAGCTTCGGAAAGCTTTAAAGGTTCTGATTTGGCATTGGTTTCAGGAAAAATTCTCCAGATACGCCCCATATTAACTGGCCGTTCTAACTTTCGATCCAGGGTAACATCCCGAAGATAGGTGGACATGTACAGCCCATGCTGTATGATCCCGCGGTACATGTCCGCTACATACAATGCGCCGTCAGGTCCGGAAGATAACCATACCGGTCGAAATCGTTCGTCAGTAGCTGCCAGAAATTCTTTTTCAGGGTAAGCATTTTTAGCAGTTGGGAACAGGCCATTTTCTTCAACAATATTACGTTTGATTAAATTACCGGTTGGCTCACAAACAAATACATCTCCCACAACTTCTGTTTCAAAAAGGTTCCCGCGATAAACAAAAGGTGCACAAGCCGAGGTAAATTCCATTAAACTTCCTTTTTCGCTGAGAGCGCCATCTATATAGCCCCGGTTAATGGCAAGATTCGTACGGATTGGGAAAACACGCCGGTCCTGGGACAATGAGTAGTCAATTCCGCTAGTGGGCTGGTGGTTGGGGTTTCGGGACAGGTAATTTGGCGGAACCAGGTCCATGTGAAGTTGAGACCAGTTGTAGTTGTAGTATAAGCGGCCAGTATTGTCATGACTCATACCCCATTGGCCCCTGAATTCTGTTTCTTCTTTAATCCAGTTTCCGTGCTCAAGCCGGTATCTAATATTTGATTTTGCGTTGTAGTACCAGTTATCCATGCCCCGCCACAGCCCATTGGGAGAATGTTCAACTACTCCTTTATTTCCATACTCAGCGTCAATTATTGTTTTTTTGTCTGCTTTCAGATCGCCATCCAAATCTTCCATAAACCACAAGGCCTCATCTTCAGCAACCAGCGCCCCTCTTTTTACAATAGCCAATGCACGCGGTAGTACCAGGCTATCCACGAATACCGTGGCGCTGTCCATTTTACCGTCATGGTTCATGTCCATTAAAATAGAGACCCTCCCTACCGGCATTTCCTCTCCATTACCATCAATATCAGGCATAAATCCTCGCATTTCCACCACCCAAAGCCTGCCATCCTCATCAAACTTGATAACCACCGGGTCTTGTACCATAGGTTCAGAGGCCACCAGTTCAATGGCATATCCTGGTGCTATCTGAAATGTTGCCAATTCACCTTCAGGAGTAAGGGGAGGAGATGGTTCATGGGAGCAACCTGCAGAAACCATTATAATACCGGCAACAAGATGCTTTAACATTTCGTGGTGTATGGTAAAATGGCCATAAAAAACACAAATTTAAATAAAGACCCTGTGGTAAAAGTGATCATGATTCTACCTTAATAGCAGCCGGGACAATTTTCCAATATCAACTTTTCCGGTGGGAGTTCTTGGTAGCATTTGCAGTTTTTCCACTGATTTGGGGACTTCATAGGGATGTAATTTGGCCTTTAACTTGATGAGAATTTTTTGTTTGGTAACCTCTTTTAGATCTTCTGTCTCCAATACCAGGGTGACCTTTTGACCCCATTTCGAGTCAGGCAAACCTATAGTAATAAAATTGGCTTGAATACCTATTGATCTTATCACCTGGAATATGGATGGGCTGATATTTTGGGGATGGATCTTGTAGCCCCCAGAATTAATTACCTGGTCTATTCGACCCAGCCATTTAAATTTTCTTCGCTGTACAAGTTCGACCAGATCATTGGTTGAAACTGGCACATTATTAGTTATCGCTCCGCATATTACCAGACAACCGCGCTCATCCAATGATAAATGCAGTTCCTTAAATGCACGAAAATACAATTCTTTTTGAGGTCCATTCAATCGTCTCAGAGCAATGTGGGAGACTGTTTCGGTCATGCCAAAAGTTTGATATATAGGACTTTGGAATTGCTCCAGTTGGGATTCGTCCAGAGGATCAATTGGAGACCCACCGATTATCACTGCTTTACATTGGGACAGAAAATTTCTACCGCTGTCCGACATTAATAAGGCTTTCAACTGTAAGGGAACCATTGCCACAAAATCTATAGGAGGCAGATGGTGACTGGATACGTCAGCGGTGGGTTCAATAATATATAGCTCCATCCCCAACTCCATCCCTCTAATCAACATCATCTTTCCACCGATATGATCAGTTGATAGGCACACCAACCCCTTATACTCTTTTGTTAAAGACAGTGCATTGATAGTCATTTGTGCACTAAGCTTAAGCTGCTCACGGTTGAGCAAAATGGTCTTAGGTTTTCCCGTACTTCCGGAGGTTTTTACCGGGAATACCTGTTTTCCCAATAAATAGGCCTTACAATAACCCAGTATACTGTCAAAGTAAAGATTTGATGAAGAAGGGTTGGAATGGGCTAATTCTTCATAGGAGATATATTGGCCGCCGAAATGTAATCCACTCACTAGGGAAATTTTGGGAATTGGTCGAAGTCGGGGTCCCTCTTTTCCAGGAAGGCATTTTTTCCTTCCTGAGCCTCATCCATTAGGTAGTACATTAAAGTGGCATCCCCGGCAAATTCCATTAGCCCGGATTGACCATCCAATTCAGCGTTCAGACCTCTTTTGATCATGCGCACAGCCAGGGGGCTGCGTTTCATGATGGTTTTGCACCATTCAATGGTAGTATGCTCCAGATCCTGTTGGGAAACGACTTTATTAACCATCCCCATACTTTCAGCTTCCTTTGCAGAATATTGCTGACAAAGGAACCAGATTTCTCTGGCCTTTTTCTGCCCTACATGACGGGCCAGGTAGCTGGACCCAAATCCGGCATCAAAACTTCCGACCTTAGGCCCGGTTTGACCAAAAACAGCATTTTCGGAGGCAATGGTTAGATCACAAACCACATGCAAAACATGTCCACCTCCGATTGCGTAACCATTGACCATGGCAATCACCGGTTTGGGCAGTGACCGGATGCGTTTCTGCAGATCAAGCACGTTAAGGCGAGGTACGCCAGCTTCGTCTAAATAGCCACCTTTTCCTTTGACATTTTGATCACCTCCACTACAAAAGGCTTTGTCACCGACACCCGTTAAAATCACTACCCGAATATCCGTGCGTTCCCGGCAGATGTCCATGGCTTCAATCATTTCGACATTCGTTTGGGGTCGGAATGCATTGTACACCTCTGGCCTGTTTATAGTTATTTTGGCGACCCCCTGATAGAGGTCAAATTTAATATCAGAAAAATCTTTTATTTTGATCCAGTTGACTTCACTCATAACTGTTATCTGATGCAGGTTTTAAGTTTTTGATAAATATCGCTCATGTTGTCTGGAAGTTCAATCTCCAATATACAGGCCTGGTCATAGGGCTCAAATAGATGAGCCAAGTTTTTAGTCAGATCTTTGGCATTATTACAATATAAATATTTCATTCCGAAATCTTTGGCCAAATTCTCGGCAGATAAACTTTGTTTGGTCACAAATAACTCCTCCAGTTCCGGTTGCTTTCTGGGGCCGTCCAGCAGCCTGAAAATGCCACCACCATGATTATTCAGTAGCACAATTTTTAAATTGGGTAATTTGTTTTGGTGCCAGAAGGCATTGCGATCGTAAAACAGTGCCATGTCACCGGTTATCAATAAATTTTGTTTTCCGTTGGTAAGTGCATGGCCAACTGCAGTACTGGTGCAACCGTCGATTCCGCTGGTCCCGCGATTGGCTGATATCTCGCTGGTTTCAGGGGCAACGCCAATCAAATCAACCCATCGTACAGGGGTACTATTTGCCAGGTGCAGATGAACTTCCTTTGCTGATTTGAGTACCATATCAATAGCCTGAAGTTCACAGAAATCCTCGCCCCTGATAAATTCTTGTATAAGTTCGCCGGCCCTGGCCTCTTGTGTTTGCCATTGTTGATACCAAGTAGACCCTTGCATGGGCGGGACTATTTTCTTTAGATTTGTGAAAAAAGTATCTGGATCCAGAGGAATAATGTCGGACAAACTTTTAAAAGTATCCGGTGGAAACTCCGAATCTTGTACATGCCAGTGAATAGACCCTGGAAATTTTCTCAAAAACATTTTGAGATTTCTGGAAACAAAAGCACCACCGAAAGTGATTAGCAGGTCAGGACATAACCCAACCAGTTTGGTGTCTTCCTGGCCCAAAATAATCTCGAGATGAGTTACAGCACCGTTGACCCGGTGCAAGTTTGAGACTGCATCTCCTAATACCGGGACTGCTGCCATTGTCTGTATGTTCTCTAATGCGGTAGTCAGTTCAGATGATAGAGTACCCTGTCCACCTACTATTAATACCTTGTCAGCGCACTTCCATTGTTCTTTTAAAGAAATCCATTGTTCCTGGCTGAGGTCTTTTTTTGTTTGCCTGAAATTTACTACCTGGACCTTTTTGTGATATTTCCAGGGTGTGTCAGTATCTGGATACAGCGGCTCCCGAAAAGGAATATTTATGTGGACTGGCCCCGGGACCCCAATTTTTGTAGTAATAATAGCTTCATTTAATGTTCTCTGAATCTGCCACTTAGCATCTTCATGGTCCAGGGACACTGGAAATTCAAAACTTTTCTTTACATGATTTTCGAAAACATTCCTCTGTCTGATGGCCTGCCCATCATTTTGATCAATCCATTCCGGGGGTCGGTCCGCTGTTAATACCAACAAGGGGATATGTTGATAATAAGCTTCCGCAATTGCAGGGCCAAGATTTAGCACAGCAGTTCCAGAGGTACACAGCAAAATTGCCGGTCGTTTGAGGCTTTGGGCTATACCTAAAGCAACATATCCCGCTACCCGCTCATCACTAATCAGGTAGTTACAGAAGCCTGAATGTCTACTGAATGCCAGGGTAAGAGGAGCATTTCTGGAGCCGGAGGATAAAATAAGCTTATTTACTCCCTGCTGGGCGCATATTTCAGCAATGTCAAGAATGGTTTGTGAATTGCTCAAGATTTCTGGCTTTATAAATCCAATACATCAATTAATGTATCACATTTAAGTTGAGTTTCCTCCCACTCTTTTTGAGGTATTGAATCTTCTGTTACGCCTGCTCCTGCATATAAGGTAGCTTCTTCCCGTCCTATCTGCATACAACGAAGATTTACAAACAGATGTGTTTCTTCACTCAGATTTACCGGACCTAAGTACCCACTAAAAAACTCTCTGTCAAAATTTTCCTGTTCTTTAATAAATTCAAGAGCGGGTGCTTTTGGCATGCCGCAAACTGCTGACGTAGGGTGAAGAAGGTCAAGCATTGCACTCCCTAGTAATGGAAAATTAGTCGCTTCCATATCAACGGTATAGGTGGTCAATAAATGAAGAATGTTGCCAGCTACTACCGTCTTCGGTCCGATTTCCTCAAATTCTCGTAAACGAATTTTTTTAAAGCAATTAATAATATAACGGCCTACCAACGCTTGTTCCTCAATCTCTTTTTGTTTCCAGGTTGCATCCTGTAAGGATATGTCAGGGTAATAGGCCTGTGTGCCGGCCAATGCAACCGTAGAGAACATCTTTGATTTGTCCAATTCGATTAATGGTTCTGGCGATGCGCCCATCCAAGACCCCAGTCCCGGGGCTGTTATCAGAGAAATGAATGCTTCCGGATAACAGGAGCATAGTCTTTCAAATGTCTCAAGACTATCAAACCTATGCTGAAGTTTAACTTTTCGGGAAGCTGAGGGTACTACTTTTTGTAGTGTGCCATTGCGTATCGATTTTAGGGCATTCTCAACCATTTGAAGATATTGGCTTTCAGAAGTTGCTTGACCGCTATTTTCATTTAAGTGTAGAAATGAATCAATGTGTTTGGATTCCAATTCTTTACTCAACTGATCCATGATCTTATAGTGATTTAGGTAGGAGTCATCTGAAAACCTGATCTGATTTTGGTTGGTAGTATAATAAATATGGGCTCTTAAGAAAAAGTCTTGCGACATTTTCTGGTTTTCGAAAGGAGCAAAAAGAAAACCTCCACGGCTTTCTTCAAGGTCCACTTTTCCTTTTAATAGCCGGGCCTGAGTATCAATTACCAATTGTTTTTCAGTAGTACCAGGTAATCTCCAAAGTGCTACGGCCATTTCATTTTTGAAGGCTAGTCTAAACCATGAATTAATAATCTCCAGTTCGGAGTAGTTTTCTAGATTAAGGCCAGATATGGTATTGATGTTTCGGATCATGATTTTTTTGGTTTGACTAAAACCGTTAATCTACTGACACAGATTAAATTCTTGTGGTCATCCAGGATCTCAATATTCCACACATGTATATTATTACCAATGCGGATAGGTTTGGCGGTTGCATGTACGTATCCGCTGGACACACTCTTCAGATGGTTCGCATTTATTTCTACTCCAACACATGTCCGGTCCATGCCAACGGCAATTTGAGATGCTACACTTCCAATAGTCTCTGCCAGGGCAACGCTGGCTCCTCCATGTAATATTCCATAAGGTTGCACTGTACGGCGATCTACAGGCATTTTAGCTCTGACAAAATTATCGCCTATTTCTGTAAATTCTATTCCGAGATTTTCACCCAGGGTGTTTGAGTTAAACGAGTTTAATACCTTAAGAGTGGCTTTGAAAATGGGCATTTAGTGGTGTTTTGTATTAATTTAGCGCCGGTCACAAAAATAGAACACAAATTTGAAAACGAAAAAAATATATTTGATCCGACATGGACAGACCGAGTTTAACAAAATGGGCATTGTGCAGGGAAGAGGTGTTGACTCTTCACTTAATGAAGTTGGGGTGGACCAGGCAGACCTGTTTTATAGAAATTATAGAGGCATCCCTTTTGATAAAATATATACTTCCAACCTACGACGAACTAAGGAAACTGTATCCAGGTTTATTGATCTGGGGATTGGCCATGAAGCCTTGCCAGGCCTTGACGAAATACACTGGGGTTCGAAAGAGGGAAAACCTTTTAATGAGCGTGATCACCATGAATATCGTAATGTAACTCGCCAGTGGCAACAGGGAAACACTCATATTAAAATTGCTGGGGGGGAAAGTCCTGACGATGTTAAAATCCGTCAACGAGAGTCACTGGAGAAAATAATGAACAAACAGGATGAACGCACAATATTAATCTGCATGCATGGAAGGGCCCTGCGAATCTTTATATGTTTACTATTAGACTATCCCTTAAAGCACATGAGTCTGTTTCCTCATAACAATACTGGGTTATACCGCATTATCTGTACGGGAAGTTATTACAGAGTAGACACTATCAACAGTCTGCGGCACTTAAATTCAAATGGAGCGGAATAGCTAGGGATTATTTTTTAGCCACAGCGGTTTTGCGACGGGTGGTTTTGCGCTTTGGCTTTTCTTTTTCTATTACCGGTTCAACGTCGGCAAGGATCCGTCCACAATGTTCGCAAACGATTATCTTCTTTTTTTCTTTAATGTCTACCTGTCGTTGAGGAGGTACTACGTTAAAACAACCTCCACAGGCACCCCGTTTGACTTCAACTACTGCTAATCCATTCAGCGCATTATTGCGGATTTTGTTATAGCCAAGCAGTAAACGTTCTTCAATTCCTTTGCCTGCTTTATCCCGAAATTTTAACAGCGATTTTTCCTCGTCCTCGCTTTCTGAAGTAATCACGCCCAGTTCCTTTTTCTTGGTCTCGAGGTCTTTAGTACGCTCGTCCATCAACTCCTGGGTCTCGCCAATTTCTTCTTTTTTGGCCTCAATCTTGAACCCTGCTTCCTTGATTTTCTTCTCTGATATCTGGATTTCCAATGCTTGTAGTTCCATTTCCTTAGTTATCGCATCATACTCGCGATTGTTCCGGACATTCATTTGCTGCTCTTCGTACTTTTGGATCAGTGCTCCACTGGTCTTGATGGCTTCTTTCCGGGAGGTGATTTCTCCGTTGAGGTCATCCAGTTCTTGATTAAATTTGTCAATTCGGGTTTGATATCCCGCCAATTCATCCTCCAGATCCATTACCTCTTCGGGTAAAGCCCCTCGCACTTTTTTTAAGGAATCTAATTTGGAATCAATTGTCTGTAATTTTAATAGTGCTTCAAGCTTCTGGGCGACCGTACTTTCCATTATTTAGAAATATCTGATGGGATTTGTATCTATTTTCGATAAACGAACTGCAAATTTAGGAAATTTTTTAGTTATAATATCACTCAGGAGATCTTTTGTGGATACCTCACTTTCGTAATGCCCAACATCCGCTAACAGGATTTTCCCATCCGCATCGAAAAACTCATGGTATTTGAGGTCACCGGTAACAAAAGCATCACAGGAAGATCTGATAGCACTCTCAATTAAAAAACTGCCTGCCCCCCCACAAATTCCAATTTTTTTAATAGATTTTCTACTTAACTCGGAATGTTTAATACATGGAGTGGCCAGGCGATTTCTGAGGTGCTGTAAAAATTCCTTTTGGGACAGGGACTTGTTGAGAACGCCAATCATTCCAGATCCAACATCCTGGTTTATATTGGCCAACTCCTGAAAATAGTAAGCAACCTCTTCATAAGGATGGGCATGATTCAGTGATTCTAAAATCTTCTGCTGTAAATGTCTGGAAAAAATAACTTCAATGCGCTCTTCGGTCACCTTCTCCAATTGATGGGCCTGTCCGATATGAGGATCTGCAAGTTCATTTGGTCTGAAAGTACCGGTTCCTTCCGTAACGAAGGCGCAATCCTGATAGTTGCCAACTGCTCCAGCTCCAGCTTTGTGAAGTGCCTCCAGAACCTGGAGGGTGTTTTTCTTGGGACAAAATGTTACCAATTTCACTAATCCAGAGTGCCGCGGTGCCAATATCTCCAGTTTTGTTAAACCCAGCTTTTGAGCTAGTTTTTCATTAACCCCCGGTTTTACATTATCAAGATTGGTGTGTATGGCATAAATTGCTATATCGTTTTTGATAGCTTTGATGAGTGTTCTCTCTACATATGACTTTCCTGAGAGCTTTTTTAATGATTGAAACCATATCGGATGATGTGCGATAACCAGTTTACTATCAGTTTTAATGGCTTCTTCCACCACTTGTTCGGTACAGTCCAATGATAGCAGCACACCTTTGACCTGCCAATCCTCGTCTCCTGTTAATAAGCCGCAGTTGTCATATGATTCCTGATAATGAAGAGGTGCAAATTGCTCTAAATACTGGGTGATGTCTTTTATTTTCACCATAATTATGGGAATTTGCCTATACTTTTATCAAATCATATGTCAGGGCACTAAGTTAACTCAATTGAAAATATTTGCAAGTGTCAGTTGATTGTACCATATGAAACCATTGTTAAGAGTTTTGCTGTGGCCTGCCAGTGTTTTGTATGGCCTGATAGTTAGGTTTCGAAATCACCTTTACCAAATTGGTTACAAAAGGTCTTTTAGTTTCCAGACTAACTTAATCTCAGTTGGTAACCTAAGTGTGGGAGGCAATGGCAAAACGCCTATGGTAGAATATCTGATCAGGTTACTGAAAACCGACTGTCGACTAGCTGTATTAAGCCGTGGCTACGGGCGCAACACTCGCGGATTCAGGCTGGCAAATCTCAAGGATAGAGCTTCTGACATTGGGGATGAGTCTCTACAGATGTTTTTAAAATTTCAACCCAGGCTGACAGTAGCGGTGGGGGAGTCAAGAGCAATGGCTATTCCAATGATCCTCTTTGAGGAGCCTGAGGTTCATGCGATCATTTTAGATGATGCATTTCAACACCGGGCAGTGAAACCCCAGCTAAGTATATTGGTAACTGACTATTGGGCTCCTTTTTTTAATGATTTTCTTTTGCCATCCGGGAGACTTAGGGAGCCAAGAAAGGGAGTTGGCCGCGCCAATGTAGTAGTTGTAACAAAATGCCCTCCAGAAATAGGAATCGAGGAGTGTAAGGAATATACAAATCAGGTTCAAAAATACCATACAGGCGTTCCTGTATTCTTTTCCTGCATCCAGTATTTGAGCCCTATACATTTCATTACCGGTTTAAAACTCACGGGTGATCCCACAGTGCTCCTTTTTTCAGGAATAGCAAAATCAGACACACTGCTACAGTACGTTTCCAACAAGTTTAAACTTGGTGAGCAATTGTGCTATAGAGATCATTTTCAATACGGAAAAAAAGAGATAAACCACTTAAAGGAACGATTCACAAAGTTACCTGGAGATCAAAAAATAATGCTTACTACAGAAAAGGACATGGTCAGGTTGTTGGAGTTCAGGGAAATGCTAAAGGATTTACCCTTATACTACTTGCCCATCGAATGTACATTTGTTGATAAGCGTAACGAGTTCGATAAAACTGTGTTAAATAGCCTGAAAAGTTTCCACAATAGTAAAATCTGATTCCTATTTTTGCGCATGATCTGTCAAAAGACCTTGTTTGTAGTTTTACTGGTATTTGTACTCACACCACAGGTGTGGGCACAAATCCTTGATGACTCTACCAAGCAAGTATATGGACCGGAATCTACCGAATATACCAAAGAAGAACATATTAAGTATGATGATCCTCAGGTTTACTCTATAGACACCCTGGTGAACAACAGACACAGACATAACTACGTAAACCGTCTTGATAATAAAATGCAAGATCTGGGAAACATTGGAACTGCTATTAGATCTCTGTATTATGAAATACCAGACGTTATAGGTAGAAGCTCCGGATTCAACTCTTTTAATACCTATTTTATAGGTCCTCAGGACGTTCGATATTATGATACTAAATCGCCCTATACCAGGCTTGGTGTAACATTTGGTGGAAATGGTAGAAGCATGGTAGATGTTTCATTTAGTAGGAGTGACAGTACAGTTTTTAACGCAGGTTTCGATTTTAAACGCATTACTTCTGATAAACAGGTAGGGGCCATAGAAAGCCGTGGGGACTTCAATGTACTGGCTACAATCTACGCGATTTATGC
>QIEB01000375.1 GCA_003229495.1 Flammeovirgaceae bacterium | reverse complement strand
CGTTTGAAATTTACTTTGGTCTCCTTGGCGAGGTGCCTTAATACATTACCCAGTGATTGATTTGCTGCCTCAACACTTACTTTGGCATGGATGTCAATCACTCCTTGATTGTAACTGAAGTTAAAAATCGTTTGATTTTCAAGTTCCGTGAAAACTTCTCTCAAGCTTTTGTCCTGAAGTTTTAGGCTAACAAGAATATCTTCTATGCTTGAGTTTTGGCTATTAGCGTCATTAGCTATTAAAAGCCCAGCGAAAACGCATTGAACAATTATCGCACGAAAGAATAATTTGGACATAGCCAGAATTTGTCTAAGTACCTCTGGTTTCATAACTTAGTGTGGTTTTGTTGAACATTGTTTTAACAAAATTGATGTCTCAAATGAACCTATGACACTACCAATGAAAATAGGGCTCATTTTGAGAATTTGAATAGCCAGCTTCTTTAAGCTGGCTATTCAACTAGTATCGTGTGATATCATATCCTTGGTGGTTATTTGATTATTAATTTCCCGTTTTCAAACTCGTACTCGAACTCCGAGGAAGCATGCATTCCCATCAGGATCTCTTCCAGTGATTGATTATGAAACTCACCAACGATTCCCTTTTTTATGGGTATTTCTCTCTTCACGACAATATCGATCCCATACCATCTTTCAAGTTCAAGGACAAACTCCTCCATTGACGCATTGTGGAAGTACAGGATCCCTTCTCTCCATCCCAAAACTTCATTTGGGTCATAGTGAGAAACAAGAGCTCTTTTTTTATCTACAAAAAAAGTGGCCTGTTCAGATGGAGATAACACAATTGACTCACTAAAGGAATTAGCAATTTTCTCCTCTTTGGAGGTTTTGTTGATGGATACTTTCCCCGAAACCACTGATACTTTAACTTGAATGTCATCCGAATAGGCGCTTATGTTAAAGGATGTGCCTACTACGAATGTCTCGATTCCCCCAGAAATAACCCGAAACGGCCTTTTAGGATCAGGAGTTACTTCAAAAAAGGCTTCTCCCTCAAGAGTTACCAGACGTTGATCTTCGTCAAACGGCTTTTGGTAACTAATTTTACTTTCTGAATTTAGTTTTACCATAGAGCCATCTGGCAAATAAATAGTAAGCTTTTGTCCTCTTGGAATCTCCTTTACTATCAGTTGTGAAGAAATTGTCTGGTCTTTGGCAGCTTTATTATGATACAGGTAAAGTATACTGCCGATTACGAATGGTACGGTAACAGCAGCTACCTTCATTATGTGGCTGTTTAAAAGTCCAGTGGACCAGGACTTTTTGTTTGAGTTTATTTGTCTGAATTCAATTGTTTCCTCCTTTATGCGTTTCCACAGATCGGAAACTTCTAGTAGGTTGAACCCTTTCTCTTCGAATGAGATTGTTTTAAGCAAATCTATGGCTTCACTGGCTTTGTGGCGATGGTCAGGGTTGTCTCTCCACCAGGCTTCCCAAAATTCTATATCTTCCTGGTTATTCCTTTTTACCCAATTGAAGAAAGACTCGTTCTGCAAGAAATCTTCTACTCGATAGTTGTCAAATTTCATATGGCCTTTATGTGGCATTTGAAGCTGCTTACCTTAAAAGGAAAGCAACAGGCAGGATCTACTCATTAAATTGAATATATTTCTAAATCAGGGTAGGTGCAGTAGAGAAAATAACCACTGAAGTCAAATTGTACGACATTTTTCTCGCAATATTTCTAGTGCCCTGAATACCATATTATGGGCAGACTGGGGCTTGATGCCCATGATATTTGAAATTTTTGAATAGTTTAGCCCGGAATAAAACCTTAAAAAAATGGCCTCTTTTTGCCGTGACGACAGGGTGTTTAATTTGGCGCGGAGTTTCTCTGATCTCTCATGCTCGTACTCGGCGGAAATACAGGTAATCTCAGGAGACAACTCAAACTCATGGTGCTCCACTTCGGCGAGAACATACATCCTTGAGGCCTTTATTTTTTTGATCAGATTCCTTCGATAAGCTTTGATTAAATAATATTTAATTGAATCTGTGGATCCAAGATTATCGCGGTTTCTCCAAAGATCTGTAAACACGTCCTGTATGGCATCCTTTACCAGTTCATCATCACCGCAGATTCGCCTCCCGTAATTAGCCAATAGGTTAATATATTGTTTATAGATAATTTCAAAGACATGGTGATTGCCTTCTCTAAATTGGCGCCAGAGAGATTTATCATCCATGGTATAAAGCTGTTTTTTTCCCATATTACCCAGAGATATCAGGAATATGGTAAATCGCTGATGCGTTTAAGGGTGTCCTTACGGTTAAGATTTACACCTTATCTTATTCAAAGTCAGTTTTCTACCATACATACCAAAACAAACGGTACTTACATTTAAAAACGCCTTAAATATAACGACATACAACAATACATTCAAAATATAATTGTTCATTAAACCAATACTGCTCTGTTTTTAGAAAATCAAATTCTCTTAATTCTTGTTTGAAGACCTGGAAATAGCCAAATCATATTGACCGTCCCGCTTACTTAGCAGATTTATCGAATAGTATTTTCAAGCACAATGATAGATGGTCCAATCATTGCCCATTTTTTGCTTAATCCGGTAGTATCGCCTTTTGGACCGATGAAGACATGAGAACCAAGCACCAGGTCAATATCACCATCAGAATCCATATCGCCTGCATCCATTACCATCCATCTTCCATTTTTTGACTCAGGAAATGAGTAATCGACGAATTCAAAATTTCCTCTATTTTCCAGATATATAAAACCCTCTTCCCCATAACTATGGTAATCTGGGAAAAATGAGATAGCTGCAATATCTAAGTCACCATCAAGATCATAATCTCTTGGTATTGCTTTGTAAGCGCCATTGAGCGGGTAGAAATAGGATTGTGTGAAACTAAAACTCCCATTGTTCAAATAAATGTAAATGCCGTGGTAACTTTTTAATATGGGAGTCTTGTCTGCATTGTCACCACAGACGTATATTAAATCATCAAATCCATCATTATTGAAATCCGCCAGTTCAATATATTGAGATCCGTAAAGCGGCATAAAGGATAACAGTCTTTTTTCTTTGAAAGTGCTATTACCTCTATTTTCATATAGGAAAACACCTTCATCTCCCTGGGCCATCAGCGCCACAATGTCCATATAACCATCCCTATTGACATCCTTTATAATAGCTTTTATTGCCCCTGACTTAGCGCGTAAGAGTCTCTTGGAATACTTATCACTGCCCATATTTTCAAACCAAACAAGTTTACCGGTGAGACTTCCAAACTCGCAAGCAACAATATCTTCAAGTCCGTCATTGTTTATATCCCCATAGGCCATAAATACCGGCCTTTGCAATTTCGAAATAATTGCACTTGAAGAGTTGTACTTTTGCCCTGGTTCTTTCTTATACAATTTTTGAAGAACACCATCAGGAGAGTCATGTGGAAACATAGTTTTTCCAACTGTGGTTAAATAGATGGTATCTGATCTTTCATAATAATGAATTGGTGTATTTTTAAACGATAGTTCGTAGTCCTTTTGTAGATCAGGTGTAAGAAATGTCAATCTTTTGATATTGCGTTTTCCATCACTAAAAACAATTCCCCGGTTTGCCTGAAGAATTTTAACCATAACGGTATGTGGAGGTTGATGCGAATAGGAAGTCCTTTTGTAGGTAAAATGTTTCAAACCCATTCCAAATTTTTTACTTCGTTTTGGAGGTAAAATAGTATCTGGTGCATTTTCTACATAGTAATCTACAATTTTGGTCCAATCTGCTTTAGACAATACAGGACTCTCAGGAATATTTGCTTTTCTTAATATTGAATCACCAATGGCTAAACCAAACAAACTATCAGGTTGATGACCTCCATTGAAAATGCCCAATCGATGACCCATAGAGGGAAGCACATGATTCTTCCAGCTGGATTTCGGTAAGAATTCAGGGCTAACAAAACTATGGCATCCACCACAATGTGTTTTAGCTAATACATCTCCTGGAAGATTTGAAACTGGTAAATCTTCATGTTCAGGTTTGTTGGGTTCTTTTTTCCCTGAGCATGAAAAAATTAAATAAATCATTGCAAATAATGGAATTAGCTGCATTATGATACGATTCCGAATTATTAAGAATGATTTATAAAAAAGAAGGTAAGGCCCAGTTCAGGTGATCAAATTCCCCTCTTCATCCCATTTGGCCAGGTCCATTCGCTTACTTTGGTCTACGCACCTTGATATCCATTCAGGATCATAGGAGATGTTATGTTCGTCCAATACATCTTGAGGGACTCCGTCCCAAACGTTTGGTTGGTTTCCTACATAGCCGAGCTCCTTTATTCCCATCTCTGTGGTATAGTATCCGGTCAGTGTCAGGTTTCTCATTAAAGAAAAAAACACTACTCCATGTTTCAAATGTTCCGGAGCTTTATCGGGGTAAGCGATCTCATCAATGACCACTAGTTGTTGTTCTGGAGAACAACTTTTGAAATCCAGATTAAAACGCTCGTTGGTCTGGTTATCCAGCCACATTAATCCGCCCTTTAATGGCACTTGGTGCCGGGGCATATCTTTTGCCATGAACTCAATAAACTCCGGTACCCCCGCTTCGGTTGCGGACCCAAAATCTGCTTCAGCGGGTAAAATGATATCACAAAGAATAGCCAGAGTTTCTAATTCGCCTTCAGCAAAAAATTGCTCATTTCGCAACCTTTCATCTCGTAGTTTTTCTTTGGCAGTTCGTCCATAACCCGTAGGCTTGTCTACAGATACTATCTCCTTTTGCTCTGTAGGGGTACAACCATTAAGTACCAACCCTCCGGCCACCGAGCCTACCAATAATGATTTCAGTGATTCTCTTCTATCCATGTCTTAAATGTTTTGTTTATTCAATTGATCAATGATATAATCGGATGTCCTCCATGCCAGTGCCAATATGGTCCAGGTGGGGTTTTTGTCCGCCTGAGAAACGAAAGGACCTCCATCTACCACAAATACATTGTCCACCTCGTGTAACTGCTGAAACTTGTTTACTACTGATTTTGCAGGGTCATCACCCATTCTGGTAGTGCCTACCTCATGGATAATTCTTCCCGGGGCCAGTAAACCATGATCCTGGTCTTTGCCAGGTTTTTCTCCCAGTGGCTGAGCACCCATGGCCTCAAAGATCTGTTCAAAGGTATTGTGCATATGTTTGGCCTGGGCACGCTCGTATTCGGTCCATTTGTAATGAAAACGCAGCACGGGGATGCCGTATTCATCCACCAACTCCGGATCAATTTCACAATAATTGTCTAGCTGAGGCACACTTTCCCCTCGTCCGCTAATTCCAACAATGGCTCCGTAATATTTCTTTACATCCTCCCGGAGTTTGGTGCCATATCCTCCTACTGTACCACCGAATTGCTCATTTAGGTCCGAAACATTAAATCCGAAACCATAGGACGGCATGCCCATCCCTCCCCATATTTCCATGTGGTAACCTCTGGGAAAATCCAGTTTGTTATTATCCAACCACCATGGAGTGTAGACGTGCATTCCTCCCACTCCATCTTCGTTGTACATCTTTCTGTTAAACATTGCCGGCACCATTGCGGCTCTGCTGGCACCGGTAGAATCATGCAGATACTTCCCAACCAGTCCGCTGCCATTACCCATTCCATTGGAAAATTGAGAAGTTTTGGAATTCAAAAGAATCCTGGCGGTACTACAAGCTGATGCTGCCAGCACCACGATCTTACCACGGATCGAATATTCCCTGCGATCGTCTTTGTTAATGTATGATACTCCTGTGGCCTTTCCCTCATCATTAGTGATCACCTCTCTTACCATGGCATTGGTAAATACTTTTAAGCTTTTTCCGGCTTTCTGGGTGGGGAAAATTAAACAGGTGCCAGCGGAAAAGTCGGCATGGACCATACAAGCCCGGCTGCATTGTCTGCAATAGAAGCAAACTCCTCGCTCATTGTTGATTTTTTTAGTTAAAATAGAAAGTCTGCTGGGTATGGCTGGTATTTTGGCTTTCCGGGCTGCATCTATATAGTATAGTTCATGAAGCCGCGGTTTTGGTGGTGGTAGAAAATACCCATTGGGTTCATTTGGGAAGTTTTCCTTGGTCCCGAATATTCCGATCAATTTATCCACTTTATCGTAGTAAGGAGCAACATCTTCGTAGCCGATGGGCCAATTGCTCCCCAAGCCGTCAGTGTCTTTTCTTTTAAAATCCCTGGGGCCAAATCTTAATGAAATCCTTCCCCAATGATTGGTGCGTCCTCCCAGCATCCGTGAACGGAACCAATCAAACTCAGTACCATCTTTTCTGGTATAAGGTTCTCCCTCGATTTCCCAGCCTCCGTAGGCACTGTCAAAGTCACCAAAAGTACGAACCGTTCCTGCGCCCCGTCTGGGTGACTCCCAGGGCCAGCGAAGCTGGGTGCGCTGATCGTCATTGGTGGGGTCGAACATAGGGCCTGCCTCAACCACAGCTACATTCAGGCCGCTTTCTGCCAATATTTTCGAGGCCATGCCTCCGCCGGCACCAGAGCCAACTACAATTACATCATAGGTTTCCGGTGATTCAATAATTTGCATAAGAGTGAATAAAAGTGAATGGTTAATATAAGAAGATTTTATAGTTTTTAGTTTTGAATTTTTAGTTTTAAGTTGAGGCAGGTGAGGGACGAAGGGACGAGGGACGAAGGGACGAGGGTGTTAGGGTGTTAGGGACGAGGGACGAAGGGACGAGGGTGTTAGGGTAGAGATTGAAGTTTTCGTAGTGTCACTGGTTATCGCTAAATTAGTATTAAAGCCATTTTCATAGTGAAGCCCACACATTATCTTTTAATAGCAGCTCTCTGCCTAACTGCTTCAAGTAAAGGGCAAAGTGCAGATGAAATAATCAATAATGCCATTCAAAAAACCGGGGGGGCTGCAAAATGGACAAATCTGAAAGGTTTTAAAGTAATCGCCAAATTTGATCAGGGTGGAGTAGAGTTTCCGTTAGAGATCGTCCAACTAGCCGACGGTCGTAAATATACCAAGTTTACTTTCCAAGGAGATGTCATCAAACAGGGGGTGTTTGACGGGTCAGTTTTGTGGCGCACTAATTTCCAAACTATGGAACCTGAAAAGTCTGAAGCGGAAACCACTGAAAATGTCAAACTTGACGCTAACGACTTTCCGGATGGCCTGATTAACTATAAAACAAAAGGTTACCTAGTAGAACTTATGGGAAAGGAACCAGTGGCAGGCATTGAGGCCTTTAAAGTAAAACTCGTCAAAGAACCCATTACCATAGACGGCAAAGAATATGATGATATCACCTACTACTATTTTGATAGCAAAACATACCTTCCGATTGCCAAGGAATTTGAAATGAAGCATGGGCCGATCATAGGTTCCACTATGGTTATTGTTTTGGGCGACTATAGAGAGATCCAGGGGTTACTTTTCCCTTTTTCCATGTCTCAGGGGGTGAAAGATGCTCCGCCACAACCGTTGACTGTAGAGTCCATTGAAATCAATCCCAAGATTAATGACGAGGAATTTGTCTATCCAGGAAAGTAGTTAATTATGAATTATGGGTTAGAAATTATGAATTGGTGGTTCGGATTGGAGTATTCCTGGTTATACAGATACATAAAAAAAGTAATCTAAATACTCCTCTTCAGTTTATTTAGGATCGCCATTAACAATTCGGAATCATCTGAATTCAATAGCATAACCCTATCCATAATGCGCTGTTGCATCAATGGTTTTTGATCAAATCCCAGTAGAAGTAGCAGTTGATCCATTTCCTTTTTTATCAGCACCTGAAGTTTATGATTAGCCGGCTCACCGATGTTGAGCCTGTCTGAATTATATAGCTCCCAGGCATAGATTAGTACACTTTGAGCCAGATTAAGGGAAGGATAGCTGGTGGCCATTGAAATAGTACTTAGCAAATCGCAGTACTCCAGTTCCTCAGTGGTTAGTCCATTCTCTTCGGATCCGAATAAAATGCCCACATTTTTCATGATACCACTCTTGCTTTTCAACAATTCTGCTATTTGACTGGGCGACTGGTAATCATATCGCTTTATGCGCTTCTTTGAAGTGGTCCCAATGATAAGGTCCATGTCCGTGAGCGCCTCGGGGAGCGACTGAAAGTTAGTGGTTCCATCCAGTATATCATGGGCACGGTAGCCGGTTTTTCTGGCGGCTTTAGAGTCCTGTAAGTCTTCACCTACAATTCGCAAACATGAAAATCCCATGGTCTTGAGTGCCCGGGCCGCAAAACCCACATTCTCTCCACGTGCTGGATTCAATAAAATGAAATAACAACTCATTATCTTACCCTTGAAAAAATACCCAGGTAGTTTGAAGTATTTTGATCCAGAAACTTCCTGATTTCCGGATCACCATATAGATCTGTCAAATTTTTCCGGTGATCACTGGAAATCAGGAACATCCAACCCATGTTCAATGGGACTACTGTGTTACCTCCTTTACGGTCAATTGATAAATTTGCAATTTTCCCTCCTAAATAGAACAATTGACAATTATGTTGACTGCATAGTTCTCGAATATGGTCTATGTCTATGGTTAACCGTGGCGCTTGAAAATGACCTACTAAATACTCATGATTCTCATTTACGGGTGATTCCCCAAGTTTTAAACACTTAAAAAACCCGAAATTAAAATCCTTAACAGATTTAATTCTTAGTATACTAACCAGCTGGAATAGTTTTTTGGATACCAGATGAAGAAATTGCTTAGGACCTGGATACCGAACCAGCAGTAAGACCTCCCTGGCCAATTCCTTGGGACCCTCCAGGCTACTAAGCCGATATCCCTTAAATATCGGACGGGCACCCACGGATCGAGCCATTGGCAAAGCCAGTAAATTATAAATAGTATATACGAATTTGTTTTTGAGATTAAACCAATTAATGGCATCCATAGGTTCATCAGTCAAATCCTGGTTAGATATGCCCAATATGCTAACTTCGGTTTGTTTGTTTAAGGTCTGAGTGATCTTGTTCATGGGTTTTAAGATAATGAAAGTTTCAATTTATCAGTGCATTCATTTATCTTGATTGACAATGACGCCGGAGCAATCTACCCAGCACTTTCGTACCTGTAACCTATGCGAGGCCATGTGCGGCCTGGTCATTGATCATAAGGATGGTCATATTACCTCCATCAAAGGAGATCCTGATGACCCATTCAGTAAGGGACACATTTGCCCCAAAGCCGTAGCATTACAGGATCTCCACAATGACCCTGATCGTCTGAAAAAGCCTTTGTGTAAAACAGTCAATGGCTGGCAGGAGATCTCCTGGGAAGAAGCTTTTAACCAGGTAGTCAGACGTATCAGGGAAATTCAGGAAAAGTATGGCCAAGATGCCGTTTCCCTATACCAGGGAAATCCCTCAGTGCATAGTATGGGCAGTATGTTTTTTGCGCCCTCTTTTGCCAGAGTTCTTGGTACCAAAAACAAGTACTCAGCAACCTCAATAGATCAACTACCCCATCATTGGGTGGCACAACATATTTTCGGCCACATGATGCTAATCCCCATTCCTGACATTGACCGCACGGATTTTTTTCTGGTATTAGGAGCTAACCCTATGGTAAGCAATGGCGGTCTTATGACCACCGGCGGCTTTTCGGGTCGATTGAAATCATTACAAGCCAGAGGAGGTAAAATGGTGGTGATCGATCCGAGGTACTCCGAAACTGCAGCTGTGGCCCATAAGCATTTTTTTATCCAACCAGGCACCGATGCCCTCTTCCTATTAGAAATGATAAGAACTTTACTGATGGATGGCCTCATGCCTGATCCTAAACTTCATAGAATGATTTCAGGGTGGGATCAACTCAAAAAGATCATCCTGGATCAACCACCTGACCTTGCTTTGCCTACTGGGATCCGGATATTCGAAATTCAGACCCTGGCCAGGGATTTTGCCTCTGCATCCGCTGCAGTGTGTTATGGACGAATGGGAGTATCAACCCAAGCCTTTGGGAGCCTGTGCCAATGGTTAATAAATGTGTTGAACATATTGACCGGCAACCTGGACCGGGCGGGCGGTGCTATGTTTACCCGGCCTGCGGTGGATATAGTTAAAGCTCTGGGTAAAAATGGGACTCAAAAGAAAAAGAACAGATGGCATAGCCGCGTCCGGAAGTTAGGAGAGTTTTTTGGTGAATTACCGGTAGCCACCCTGGCTGACGAAATTATAGCTGAAGGACAGGGCCAGATAAAAGCGCTTATCACCTCAGCAGGAAATCCGGTATTGTCCACCCCAAATGGCAAGCGATTGTCAGAGGCCTTAGGCAAACTAGAGTATCAGGTGGCCATTGATATCTATATAAACGAGACCACCAAGCATGCGGATATTATTTTGCCACCAGCCACTGGCCTGGAAACCGACCACTATGATTTGGTATTTCATAATTTCGCGGTTCGGAATAGCGTCAAATTTAGTGAGGCATTGTTCTCTCCGGACCCAAATGCTCGGTATGACTGGCAAATTTTCAAAGAGCTCACTAAACGCCTTCGCAAAACACCTCTGCCCTGGTGGAAAAATGCTCTTGAAAAATGGAGTACGCCCAAGCGCTTGTTAGATCTTGCTTTACGTTTAGGGCCTTACGGTCAAATTGGTGGCAGAAAACTTAGTGGTCTCTCTTTAAAAAAAGTTCAGAAATATCCTCATGGAATTGATCTGGGGCCTTTAGAACCTTCACTACCTTCGCGCTTATTTACCAGGGATAAACGCATCGACCTGATGCCTGATCCGATGGTTTACGAATTAGGGCGATTGAAAAAGTTCCGATTTTCAGTCAGGGGTTCGAAGCTACTGCTTATTGGCCGTCGCCATTTGCGAAGTAATAATAGCTGGATGCACAACAGTCTGCTGCTGGTAAAAGGGCCCAACCGCTGTACCCTGCTAATGCACCCTACAGATGCACAAATCCGTGGTCTGGAATCCGGAAAATTAGTGAAGGTGACCTCAGGAATAGGAATAATATACCTTCCCTTGCAAATTTCGGAAGAAATAATGCCGGGAGTGGTAAGTATCCCTCACGGTTGGGGGCACCATGAAATACCTTTAACTATTGCTAGTGAACATCCGGGAGTCAGCATTAACGACCTTACCGATCCCATGTTGCTGGATCAAGTTTCAGGAACTGTCGCTTTTTCCGGAGTACCTGTGGAAGTTATTTAATCCTCCACTTCAACAATCATTTCGATCTCACATGCAATACCGGAAGGCAATGAACCCATGCCTACAGCAGATCTTGCATGCTTCCCCTTCTCACCAAAAACCTCTACCATAAGATCAGAGAATCCGTTGATGACTTGGGATTGCTCCGTAAAATCAGGAGCGGCATTCACCATTCCCAGAACCTTCACCACCCTTTTTACTTTATTTAAGTCTCCCAATTCGGCCTTTAGTGAAGCCAATTGTTGAATTGCAGTTAGGCGAGCCGCTTCATAGCCTTGTTCCGTGGTTAGGTCTGCCCCAACCTTTCCGGTTACATAAGTGCCATCTGGTTTTTGTGGGCCCTTTCCCGAGGTAAACACTAAATTCCCTGTGCGCACAGTATTAACATAGTTCGCCACCGGGGCGCCAACCTCGGGTAATTCAATGCCAAGTTCCTGAATTCGTGCTTCAACGTCCGGGACCTGGGCTTGAGCCGGTAGTACCTCTTTTTGTTCTTGTTCAGACTGCTGACAGGTAAACAACAACAAGCCACATATAAACAACAACAAGCCACATAATAAAATATACAAAGACTTCATAATTGACCTTTAGATTTGAAATGACTGACAATATATAAAAACGGAATATAAATGCCGTGAAGGCGTTAATAAATTACCAAAATTCAGTAGGCAGGTTCTTTAAAAATTTAGAGAAAATAACTTCCCTATCCCAATTGGTCCTCCATGATTAATATCTAACTTATCATTACGGATTGAGGGTGCCTATCTTGATGCCCTTTTGAACAATCTGCTGCTATGCTTGGGGTGAAAATTGCCGAACGTTCCGAATTGGAAGAAATTATGGACGACCTGTCTGTTTCAGGAGCGGTGATAGACCAAACCTTAAAAGAACTGGATACCATCAACAAATGGCTTGGAGGTAACCAGATAACCTTGTTGGGGTTGGAAAAGTTATTGATGCATTATAATCAAATAGAGCTTCATATCGTAGATCTTGGCTGTGGCAGCGGCGACATGTTAAAACTAGTGGCCGACTGGGGTCGCAAAAAGGGGGTCAGGCTAAAATTAACGGGAGTTGACGCTAATCCATATATCATAGATCATGCCCGGAAAAATGCCTACGCCTACTCTGAAATAGAATTCAAGGTAGCCAATATTTTAGATGATTCTTTTCAACAGCAACAATTTGATGTGATAATGAGTACGCTTTTTACGCATCATTTTAACAATCAACAACTAAGGGAATTGATAAAAATCTGGAGAAAACAAGCGCGTCAAGGAATCATTATTAACGACCTACACCGTCATTGGCTGGCCTATTATTCAATAACCGCCATCACCAGGTTGCTGTCTAAATCATCAATGGTTAAAAATGACGGGCCTATTTCCGTGCTTCGTGGATTCAGAGGTAAAGAATTAAAACAACTAATGGAACATTGTGGGATTGACAACTTTATATTGTCCTGGCAATGGGCTTTTCGCTGGCTGCTGGTAATACCCGCCAGTTGAACTATTATTTCCTCCATTCTATCTTATTCTTGCTATGGGCTCCTGCCGAAATTCCTAATTCATCTTATCTAATTTCTAAATTATATTTTTAACTAAAAACTAAAAATTTAAAACTCAAAACTTTTATTTAGCTGTTGCTCCACTCTCCAAACTGTTTTTATAACTTTATCCATATGAGTGATTCGAAAAAGAAACTGTTTCTATTGGATGCCATGGCCCTTATCTACAGGGCCCATTTTGCCTTTAGTAAAGCACCCCGTATTAACTCCAAAGGATTCAACACCAGCGCAAGCCTGGGGTTTACAAATTCCCTGTTGGAAATAATCCAAAAGCAAAGACCCAGCCATCTGGCAGTGGCCTTTGATACTTCCAAACCGACCTTTCGTCATGAAAAATTTGAGGAGTATAAGGCCCAGAGACAGGCCATGCCGGAAGATATTAAAAGTAATATCCCCTGGGTAAAAAAAGTTGTACGCGGATTTAATATTCCAGTACTGGAACTGGATGGTTATGAGGCGGACGACATTATTGGCACCTTCGCCAGAAAGGCTTCTGAAGCAGGTATGGAAGTCTATATGATGACCCCAGACAAGGATTTTGCACAATTAGTAGGGGACAAGGTATTTCTATATAAACCTTCCTATATGGGAAATGCCGTGGACATCATGGGTGTCCCGGAAGTGCTTAAAAAATGGGA
The DNA here is from genome assembly GCA_003229495.1 of Flammeovirgaceae bacterium. Classification (GTDB taxonomy): domain Bacteria; phylum Bacteroidota; class Bacteroidia; order Cytophagales; family Cyclobacteriaceae; genus SZUA-3. The sequence goes on along the minus strand of QIEB01000375.1, from coordinate 1,608 downwards.
CATTGATGATGTGGATCAGGTAAGGGACATCCTTGGACTGCAAGGTGATGCCTCGGATAACATTCCTGGAATCCCGGGTGTAGGGGCAAAAACGGCAGTGAAGTATGTTAAGCAATACGGATCTGTGGAAAACCTGGTGGCCCATGCTCATGAACTTAAGGGCAAACAAAGGGAAATGGTCACAAATTATGGTGCGCAGGGAATTCTCTCAAAAGATTTAGCCACTATAGATATCGATGTCCCTTTAGAGTATGACGAATCAGCACTTGAATATCAGGGGCCGGACAAAGAAGCACTTTCTTCCATTTTTGATGAATTGGAGTTCCGCACATTACTTAAAAGGGTATTGCAAGAAAGAAACAGCAAAGAACCTTCCTCGAGCGGCACTCAAATGCCTCTTTTTGGCTCAAACGGCCCGGAGGAAACCGATCAAGCAGAAACAAATGAGCAACCAACTGAAAAAGAAAGTCTTAATACCGTCATTAGAGATTACCACTTACTAGACTCGAAGGAACTAGTCAACAGTTTGATTAAACATCTCGGTAATCAAACTGCTGTTTGTATGTATTCAATGAATGACGAATTAGGATCCTTACTTGGTCTTGCGTTGAGCTACGCGCCCCATGAGGCCTATTACATTCCAAAAAGAAATTTAGATAAACAGACAATTGAAAAGCTGAGCATTGTTTTTAGTAACCCGGAAATGCTAAAGATCGGTCATGACCTCAAGCACACCATGCTGTTGCTCAAAACTGAGGGCTGCGAAGTAAAGCCCCCTTACTGGGACACCTTGGTGGCACATTATGTGATGGATCCTGAAACCAGCCATAGTCTGCGAATACTATCGGAGATCTATTTGGATTATGAACCACTGGAGGATGAATCTTTTTTGGGAAGTGGTAGAAACAAGATTACCTGGAGCCAGGTGCCTGAAACACAATTGAGTAATTTTATTTGTGAACGGGTTGATTTGGCATTACAATTAAAAGATAAAGTGCGTCTGGAAGCTAAATTGGCTAGTGTTTATGAGGAAATAGAATTGCCCTTAATTGGTGTGCTGACATCCATGGAATATGAAGGGATCAGGATTGACCCTCAGGTATTAGACGATCTTTCATCGGAGCTAGAACAAGAAAGCTTAAAGGCACAACGAAATGTGTATGAATTAGCAGACGAGGAATTCAACATCGCTTCACCGAAACAATTGGGTGAGATATTATTTGATAAACTCAAATTGGTTGAAAAACCTAAAAAAACCCGTACCGGGCAATATGCTACAGGAGAAGAAATTTTGATAAAACTTGCTGATGACCATGATATTGTACAAAACATTTTAGACTTCAGGGTTTACCAAAAACTAAAATCCACCTATGTAGATGCCCTTCCATTAATGATCAGTCCCAGGGACGGCCGTATTCACAGCACCTTCAGCCAGGCGGTGGCGGCTACAGGTCGGCTAAGTTCGAATAATCCGAATCTTCAAAACATACCCATTAGAACCGAGAAAGGAAGAGAGATAAGAAAAGCATTTATTCCCCGGGACAATGATTATGTATTGATGTCGGCTGATTACAGTCAGATCGAGTTGCGCATTGCCGCCTCTTTCGC
>QIEB01000590.1 GCA_003229495.1 Flammeovirgaceae bacterium | reverse complement strand
GGTACTTTGGTCATATTACCATCTATAATTTCCTCTCAGACTCCATCAAATATAATCGATTGGAAGATCCAGGGTATCTCATAGCCCGGCTACTTATAAATAAAGAAAATCACTTTTATGTAGAAGGTACCGGTCAATTGAATTTTCTGTTTCAGGACCTGGAGAATAATATGGTTACCCGTGAATGGCTTGGTCTTATTATTGAAAAAGCCATAGCTGAGGCAATGGACAAAGACCTCATTGGTCCGAAATTTCCTGATATTAGGTCAATTACTCTAAAACAGCAACTAAATGAAAACCTTGCAGCTATTCGAGGGCGAAAAATCGGTTTTCAAATGCACACACCCGGCAACATTGAAGGTTAGCCTTCAAAAAGCGGCACAAAATCAAAGGTATTACTATTAAATAGCCCACGGTCGCTTAATTTTAGTTCAGGGATTACCAATAGTGCCATAAACGACAGGGTCATGAAAGGAGCTTCCAGCTTACTACCCAGAGATTTTGCCATAGCATCCACTGCTATATATTTTTCTGCTACCCAATATCCATCTTCTGGTGACATGAGTCCGGCAACCGGTAGCTTGAGTGTCTCCCTGCGTGAACGGGAAACAGCTGCCACTCCACCCTTATGGCTGATTATCTCATTTACCGCTTCACAAATGCAATGATCATCAACACCTACTGCAATAATGTTATGAGAGTCATGTGCTACTGAGGAGGCAATGGCCCCTTCACGGAGCCCAAAATTCTGAACAAAGGCTATGGCCGGCGGAGCGTCATGATACCGGTTTACCACCACAATCTTCAGAAGATCTCTTTTAATATCACTGAGCGCCAAACCATTAACTTTATTAATGGGCACTATTTTTTCAGTAGTGAGCAATTGACCGTCTTTCGCCACTATAACCCTGGCGGATTTACCCAAGGCCTTAAGTTGGAAATCTTCAGGTTTTTTTATATCTGCTTGAAAGTTGTTAGAATATTCTGATTTAACAGATGATATCTGGCTTCGACCATGCTTGCCAACTAGTTGTCCGTTGATGTAGGTCTCTAAAACCTTAAATTCATTAAGGTCCTTAACCACCAGAAAATCAGCCGGATCACCTTCCTTCAACAATCCCACATCCAATCCATAGTGCCGAACAGGGTTTTGGCAAGCCACCTTTAAGACAGTTAGCGGATCGACACCGTTAGCGACTGCCCTTCTGGCAAGAAGATTAATATGTCCGCTCAGCAGACTATCCGGATGTTTATCATCAGAACAAAACATCACCCTGTCCGCATACTCCGGTAATAGAGGAATTAGCGCATCAAAATTTCTAGCTGCACTGCCTTCTCGAATTATAATGTGCATTCCAAAGGCTAGTTTATCCAATGCCTCATCTAATGTGAAGCACTCATGATCCGTAGTAATTCCCGCAGAAGCATACAACCTGGCATTCTCACCTCTTAAACCAGGAGCATGACCATCCACCGGCTTCTGGAATTTTTGTGCCAATTGAATCTTGCGAATTACCTCTTTGTCAGCATTCAGCACCCCCGGCCAGTTCATCATTTCAGCCAGGTATTTAATGTCCGAATTGGACAGCAGGGAGTTAATATCGCTGCTGTCAATAGTTGCTCCTGAGGTCTCATATGGAGTAGCTGGAACGCAGGAAGGGGCACCAAAGTAGCATTTAAAATTCACCTTTCTGCTGTTTTCTATCATGAAATATACTCCTTCGGCCCCAAGCACATTACCAATCTCATGAGGATCTGAAACAGTAGCTACCGTGCCATGTACCACCGCCAATCGGGCGAATTCCGATGGAATAAGCATTGAACTTTCAATATGCACGTGGGCGTCGATAAAGCCAGGAATTAACAGGGGGCCATTGCTGGCTTTAAGTTTACGTATTTGGGTGATTTTACCTTGTTCTACGGATATAGAACCGGCATAAATTGATCCGGCATCCACATCGACTATCCGGCCTTCTATTTCAAACGATTCCATGGATTAAGTGCGTTAACCGGGTTAAAGCTAAGATTAGTTCATAACATCTTACCAGTAGGGGCAGTTTTTTCGTAAATTTGCTAAGCGTAATGAAGATATCATGAAAAATGTCACCCGTTTTGTGTTATTGTTATCAATATTAGTAATGGGCTTGTCGGCCTGTAAGTCAAATCAGAAGACCATTAAGAAAGGTAAACCTATACCTTGCCCCCAAAAGGATTGCTAACTTTTTGTACACTTCCTCTTTAGGTCGATGGAAAAAATTGTAATAGCAATAGATGGTTTCTCAGCATGCGGTAAAAGTACCACGGCCAAAGCGGTGGCCCATCTAATGGGATATGTATATATAGATACAGGGGCTATGTACCGGGCGGTAACTTTGTACTTCCTGAGAAATTATATTAATCTGACTAACCCCAGGCTGGTTCAAAAAGCTCTGAACAATATTGAATTGGAATTTCAACATGGGGGCGGGCAGCAGGAATGTGATATATATCTAAACGGAATTAATGTATCTAAAGAGATCAGAGGTATATTTGTAACGGATAAAGTGAGTGAAGTAAGTTCTTTACCACAGCTGAGGGAGAAGAGATACAACAAAGGAAGTTTGGAAAAAGAAAAGGGTTGGTGATGGACGGCCGTGATATAGGTACGGTGGTATTTCCTGAAGCCGAATTGAAGATTTTTATGACTGCAGAACTGAGGGTACGGGCAGCACGCAGACAAGCAGAGTTATTGGAACAGGGTCATCTGCTCAATCTGGATGAAATAATTAGCAATCTTAGCAAAAGGGACCAATTAGATACCAGCCGGGCGGTGGGCCCTCTGAAGCAAGCGCCGGATGCGCACCTGATTGATACTACCCATTTGACTTTTTCCGAACAGGTAGAAGAGGTTTTGAACTTGGCTACCAGTGCAATGGTCACACTTGATCACCATCAAAAGCTCACCGCAAGATGAATGAAAGATGAAGATAGAGATTGATCAAAATTCTGGTTATTGCTTTGGAGTTGAATTTGCTATTCAGATGGCGGAAGATGAGTTACTGGATGGTAAAGTATTGTACTGCCTCGGTGATATTGTTCACAATGATATGGAGGTGGCACGACTGACAAGTAAGGGACTGGTAATAATTGCCAGAGAGGAATTAAAAACCCTAAAAAATTGCCGGGTGCTTATCAGAGCTCATGGTGAACCCCCTGAAACTTACAGAATTGCTTTGGAAAATAATCTCGAATTGGTTGATGCCTCTTGTCCAGTGGTACTCAAGTTGCAAAATAGGGTAAAACATGCTTATGACAAAGTAAAAGTGCAAGAGGGTCAGATAGTCATTTACGGTAAAAATGGCCATGCCGAAGTGGTGGGCCTTTCCGGACAAACCAAACAACAAGCGATTGTGGTAATGGAGGAAAAAGACCTGGATCAAATTGACTTTACCAGACCCATTACACTATTCAGCCAAACGACAAAAAGTACAAAAGGATTTTATCACCTCAAACAATTGATCGAGGACCGCATCCAGCAGGTAAATGGATGTCTGGGAACCGTTGATTTCAAAGCTAATGACAGCATATGCCGTCAGGTTTCAAACCGTGAACCACTGCTGGTCCGTTTCTCGGCAATACAAGATATAATAATATTTGTCAGCGGTAAAAAAAGCTCCAACGGCAAGGCACTTTACAGTGTGTGTAAAGATCAAAATATCAGAAGTTACTTCATTGAGAATAAATCTGAGCTAGACATTTCCTGGTTTCGGCCTGACGATTCTGTTGGTATTTGCGGTGCCACATCCACACCCATGTGGTTAATGCAACAAGTAGCCGACCACATTGAACAATTCGACTCCCAATTAGTGTCAATACCAAGTGATTAGAGACGATTTGGAAGGAATTCAATTATTTTTTAATAACCTTGTTTAAAGTTATATTTCATTAAATTTTTATTATTTTTGCCTCGATTTCATCCTGATTGAGGACTAATGGAACATTCCAAATGTCGAAATTCGTAAAGCTAGAAAAAGGATTCAACGTTAATTTAGTAGGTGTAGCCAAGAAAGAAATCGTTGACTCACTAGCTGCAAATATATTTGCCCTTAAACCCACGAATTTTCACGGTATTGAAAGACCGAAACTACTGGTTGCAGAGGGTGATTTAGTTAAAGCAGGTTCCCCGCTGATGTTTGATAAATCCCAACCAGATGTCATGTTTACAGCTCCGGTTAGCGGGGAAGTTGTAGAGATCCAAAGAGGCGATAAGAGAAAACTTTTAGCTATTAAGGTCATTGCTGACCAGCATATAGAATACGTTAATTTTCATAAATACACAGTCTCTGAATTAAACAGTCTTAGTAAAGAAGACATAATAAAACAGGTACTCGCTAGCGGCATTTGGCCGAGGTTGATACAGAGACCCTATGGGATAATTGCAAATCCTGAAGACAAACCTAAAGCTATATTTATTTCATCATTTGATTCTCACCCGTTGGCTCCTGACTTTGACTTCCTTTTAAAAGGCGAAGATCACTATTTCCAGACGGGGTTGGATATGTTACGGAGGCTAACCAGGGGAAAGGTACATCTTAATCTGGATTCAGATGCTGAGGTGAGTACCTTGTTTGGTTCGGTAACTGGTGTCCAGGTGAATAAATTTTCAGGCCCCCATCCGTCGGGAAACGTAGGTGTGCAGATTCATCATCTGGATCCTATTAACAAAGGTGAGGTTGTATGGACCATATGCCCATATGGTGTCATGCAAATGGGGAAACTGTTCCTTGAGGGCATATATGATGCCAGTAAGATATTAGCTTTTGCCGGCCCCCCTGTTAAGAATCCAAGATACCACCGGACTTACGACGGGGCTTGTATTGAGAAGTTTATTGAAGGCAATCTTGCGCACCAGAATGTACGTTTTGTTTCTGGTAATGCACTTACAGGTGAGCGAATTGCTCCGGATGGGTTTGTCGGATATTATGATCACCTAATAACGGTTTTGACAGAAGGAGATTATTCCGAATTTCTGGGATGGTTAAAGCCTTCATCAAAAAAACTTAGTTTTCATCGGGCTTGGGGTCTTTTGTCTTTTTTGAAGACAGACCAGGAATTTGATTTGGACACCAATACTTGTGGAGATGAGAGGACATTTGTGCAGACAGGTGTATTTGAGCAAGTAACTCCTATGGATATTTTGCCTACTCATTTGATTAAAGCCATAATGGCAGAGGACTATGATGACATGGAGGCATTAGGGATATATGAAGTTGTAGAGGAGGATTTGGCCTTATGTGAATTTGTAGATGTGTCCAAGCACCCAATACAATCAATATTAAGGGAGGGGATCGAGTTAATGCTAGAAAGCTAAATGAAGGCAATCAAAGATTTATTGGACCGGCAGAAACCTCTGTTTCAGAAAGGCGGCAAGTATGAGAAATTTCATTACTTGTTTGAGGCCACAGAGACCTTTCTTTTTTCTCCCGGCCACACTACTGGCTCCAAGGGTGTTCAGATAAGAGATGCCATTGATCTTAAGAGATTGATGATGACGGTGGTTATAGCCATGGTCCCTTGTTTGCTTTTTGGGATTTGGAATGTAGGTCATCAGCACTACATTGCTACTGGACAGGTGGCTACATTCTTACAGAAAGTTGGAATAGGAGCTTATGTAGTGCTGCCTATGCTACTGGTGTCCTATGGTGCGGGAGGCCTGGTAGAGGTGATTTTTTCCGTTATAAGAAAACACCCAATCAACGAGGGGTTCCTGGTCACAGGGATGCTGATACCACTTATTTTGCCTCCAACTATCCCGTTATGGCAAATTGCCCTGGGAACAATATTTGCAGTGGTAATTGCCAAGGAAGCATTCGGAGGTACAGGGATGAATGTGTTGAACGTGGCAATGACTGCCCGGGCATTTTTGTATTTTGCCTACCCTGCTCAAATGTCAGGTGATGTCTGGACTTATATGGGAGATGCTACCCAGGTAGAGGGTTATTCCGGTGCTACCGCCCTGGCCTTGGCCTATAACACCTCGGTAGCTGGTACCAGTACGGTGTTAGCATCCCTGGGGGACAGTTGGTATGCCAATTTGTACGATTTGAAAAACCTTTTTCTTGGTGCCACGCCGGGTTCTATAGGAGAGACATCAACACTTATGGTCCTGTTTGGGGCTGCGATATTAATATTCACCGGGGTCGGTAGTTGGAAAATTATTGTCAGTGTATTTGGGGGAGGCTTGTTTATGGGCTATCTTTTCAGTCTGCTGGGACTTAATGAATTTATGGTAATGCCTCCGTATTATCACCTGGTGATTGGTGGTTTGGCATTTGGTGCAGTGTTTATGGCCACTGATCCTGTAACTGCCACCCATACTGAAACAGGAAAGTGGATTTACGGCTTTTTGATTGGAGTACTTACGGTAATAATAAGAGTATTTAACCCTGCTTATCCTGAAGGTATTATGTTAGCAGTGTTATTTATGAACGTATTCGCTCCGCTAATCGATTTCTATGTGATTCAGGCAAACAAAAATAGGAGATTAAAACGTGCGACAATCTAACGCCTATATTATCATATTTTCCATAATCACCACCATCGTTTTGGGCGGGTTGCTTTCCATTGCATCGGTCGGATTAGCCCCCAGACAAAAGATTCAGGTGGAAAAGGATACCAAAAAAAGCATTTTAGGTGCGGTAATGGAAGTTAAGAAGACCGATGATGTCCTAAGCATATATGAGAAACGGATTGAGTCTTTGGTGGTGAACATTAATGGCGATGTTGTGGAGACTGATGAATCCGGAAATCCATTGATTGCTGAAAATGTCTCCATTGAGAAAAATTTTAAAAAATCTCCAGAAGATCGACTATATCCGGTCTTTCTTTTCAAAGGAAGCAGTAATGAAATAGAAGCCTATATATTACCAATCTATGGAAGCGGACTTTGGGACGTTATTTGGGGTTATATAGCATTAGACAAAGACCTCAATACCATTAAAGGAGTGGTATTTGATCATAAAGGAGAAACTCCGGGATTGGGAGCGAGAATTGCAGAGCGTGATGTGCAATCAAGGTTTATTGGTCGAAAAGTTTATGATTCAGATGGAGCCCTGGTTTCTGTAAGTCTGTTAAAAGGAGAGGGAAACGCAGTGAAGTTGTTGGATGATCATCATGTTGATGGTTTGGCGGGGGCTACTATCACCGCCAGGGGAGTAAACAACATGCTACTTAACTACCTGAATCATTATCAAAATTATTTAAGAAAGATCTCATCCTAGCATTAACCCTATATGGAGACTGAAACTTTAGACCTGCCAATAGTTAAAAAGGAGCAAAGTGAAGGACTGTTGTCTAAAAGGAGACGTAAATTTGTAACTGATCCTCTTAATGACGACAACCCAATTACGGTACAAGTATTAGGGATTTGTTCCGCACTTGCAATTACCCTGAAGATGGAACCGACTTTGGTCATGTCTGTTGCGGTACTCTTTGTAATTGTTTTTTCTAATCTGATTATCTCGTTTCTCCGTAATCTGATTCCCAATCGTGTACGGATTATAGTACAACTGGCAATCATTGCGGCTTTGGTCACATTGGTAAACGAAGTCCTAAAAGCATACTACTACGACATGTATAAGGTACTATCGGTATATGTGGGGTTGATCATTACCAACTGCATAATTATGGGAAGGTTGGAAGCTTTTGCAATGGGCAATAAAGCATGGGATTCAGTCCTTGACGGATTTGGTAGTGGGTTTGGATACGCTTGGATCATCTTGGCAGTAGCATTCTTCAGAGAACTATTTGGGTTCGGATCATTGTTCGGATTTGAAATATTTAAAGCTGTTGGAATTGAAAACTTCCCCTCCAATGGATTAATGGTAACCCCTATCGGAGCCTTTATGATTCTGGGGATCATCATATGGATACAGCGCACTAAAACCGGTTATGTGGAACATTAGTACTCAGCAATTATGGAACTGATAAGTCTTGGAATAAGGTCGATTTTTGTAGAAAATATGGTTTTCGCCTATTTTCTTGGAATGTGTTCCTATTTAGCTGTTTCCAAAAAAGTCACCACTGCCATAGGCTTAGGTTTGGCAGTAATATTTGTCCTTACTATAACAGTGCCCGCCAACTGGTTGATCAAAGAGTTCATCCTCAAGGAGGGGGCCCTAAGCTGGATGGGACCACAGTTTGACACCGTGGATCTAAGCTTTCTACAGTTTATCATGTTTATTGCCATCATCGCAGCCATGGTGCAGTTGGTTGAGATGGTCATTGAAAAATTGTCCCCGGCATTATACGGATCGCTAGGTATATTCCTTCCTTTGATTGCTGTAAATTGTGCTATCCTGGGGGCTTCCTTGTTTATGGTTCAAAAGGATTTTAATCTAATCGAATCGACTGTGTATGGATTTTCTTCAGGAGTTGGATGGTTCTTGGCAATCATCGCGCTAGCTGCAATTCGTGAAAGATTAAAATACAGCAATGTTCCCGATGGCCTCAAAGGATTAGGGATTACCATGCTCATTACCGGATTGATGGGGTTGGCTTTCATGTCCTTCATTGGCATTTCCATTTAGACTTTTTCTTTTTAAAACAAGTACTCCACCAAGTAAGCTTAAACCCACCATCAGTGTCATGGTCCCGGTCTTATCAAAGGCCCTAGAGTAAAATTGATAACCTGCAATATCAGGGCGCTAATTGGCAAATTCTACAAATGCTGTTTAACTTACCAGCTTAGCATTATGTTTATGAAAAAGTATAAATTTCCATCGATTCCTACTTACTTCTTAAGGGGATTATTATTATTGGTTCCATTAGCGCTCACCGTTTACATCATCGTAATGTCTATCCGATGGCTGGATGGATTAGTTAAGCTCAATATACCTGGATTGGGTTTGTTGATTATTCTGGGATCCATAACGATTTTTGGTTACCTGGGCAGCTCTTTTTTGATTCAGCCAATACTTAATTTTTTTGAAAGTATTATGGTAAAAGTGCCATTGGTTAGGATCATTTACACCTCGCTAAAGGATTTGATGTCAGCTTTTGTCGGAAATGAAAAGAAGTTCCAGCAACCGGTGATGGCAGACATGATCCCTGACGGTACCATTAAACGGGTAGGGTTTATTACCCAGCAGGACATGACCAATCTGGGGGCGCCTGGATTTGCAGCTGTGTACTTTCCTCATAGCTATAATTTTTCTGGAAACTTGATGTTAATTCCCCGGGAACAGGTCCGACCCTTGGCATTATCCAGTACCGAAGCCATGAAGTTTATAGTTTCAGGAGGAGTATCAGGAATCTTACTGCCAAACGAAGAAAGATGAACCAGCTTCGCCTCTTTGAAGACCCAGAGGCATCTTCCGTTAAGAATTTCACAATTTATAGATCCTCGGCAGGATCCGGAAAAACCTTCACCCTGGTTAAGGAGTACCTGAAAATCGTCCTTCGAAACCCTCAGGATTATCAGCATATTCTGGCCATAACTTTTACCAATAAGGCCACTGAGGAAATGAAGGAGCGTATCCTTCAATATCTGATGGAAATGGCCGCTGGGCAGGACACCGTGATGAAACGGGTTATTGAGGATGAAGTTCAGCATTATGAACAGAAACTCAATATTCAGGACAGGGCAAAAAAAGCCCTGACAAACATCCTTCACAATTACTCCAGGTTTTCGGTCAGTACCATTGACCACTTTTTCAGTCAATTAGTTAGAGTATTAACCAGGGAACTTAAACTGAGTGTGAACTACGAGATAGATGTGGATGATGATACGGCTATGGCAGAATCTCTGCGCTTATTGTATGAGAATCTTACTCATGATGAGGAATTGCGCAACTGGACCAAGGATTTTGCGTTTAGTCGCATTGAAGACGACAAGGGTTGGCAATTGGACTACACTTTAATTGAATTTGGCAAGGAACTGTTTAAGGAGAAATTTCATCAGGGTTTTAGCAAGTTGAAGAAAGAGGAGGTAAATATAAAGTCCCTAAGAAATCTGGAGGAGCTTCTTCAAAATACCCAGCAGGAATACAGATGGCAGCAAAAAAGATATGCGCGACAGGCTATTGAACTAATTGCCCGGTTCGGATTAAAGAAGGACGACTTTAAGGGTAAAGGCAGGGGCGCTGCGAATACTTTTGAAAAGATACTATCCAATGATTTGTCGCTTAATTCCACCTTTCAGAAAACCGCCCGGGGAGAAGATGACTGGTATACCTCCACCAGCCTCAAGAAAGAGGAGATTAAGGCCGCAGTGGCAGCTGGCCTGGGACAGATCACCTTGGATATATATGAATACCACATGGCCCATTATCATGAGTACATGACAGCTTATCAATTAAAGCGACATATCTATAGCTATGGATTGCTTGATGCTATTAGTGAACAATTAAAGGTCTATCGCCAGTCCAATAATCTTATGTTGTTGTCGCACAACAGCTTTCTACTCAGGGAAATCATATCCAACAGGGAAGCTCCATTTCTATTTGAAAAACTTGGCAATTACTATCATCACGTACTTATCGATGAATTTCAGGATACCTCCGCCTATCAATGGGATAACCTCAAGCCTCTGGTTACCAATGCGCTTGACCAACGGAATCATGTATTGCTGGTGGGTGATGTGAAACAATCGATTTACAGATGGCGCGGCGGAGACCTGAACCTGTTGCTTCACAAATCTGTACAGGACCTCTCTTTGTACAGCGATCAGCTGGAGGAAAAGACCCTACAGGAAAACCGGAGAAGTTCACAATCGGTGGTAGCATTTAACAATGAATTTTTCAAGCACGCCAGTCAGGCATTATTGGCCACCAAAGATCTCCCCCAGGACTCGACAATGTTATCTGAAGTATATAAGGAGGTGGAACAGCAGTCAAATGCTAAATCAACGGGCGGTGTTTCAATAAGATTTTTTGAAAGAAACGGAAATGGATGGCGCCAGGAAGCTTTGGCGCACCTTACCTCAATCATAAAGGATCACATTGACAAAGACGGGCGCTACAGTGATTTTTTGGTCCTTTGCAACAGGAACGTGGAAGTTGCTGAGGTCTCTCAACATTTATCCATACTGGGAAAACCTGTGGTCAGTGAACAGGCATTGAATCTGGCTGGTAATTGGGCAGTAAGGTTGCTAATCAGCAGTATGTATTTACTGTTGGATCCGGATGACCAATTGGCGCGGGCTGAAATGGCTTTCCTTTATCAAAAGGGGAAACAGGAAAATGAAATTGATTTCAATGAACTTTTTGTTGAATCCAGCCGGATAAGTTCGGGGCTGTTGGAAACATACTTGTCGCCGGCACTGGTTCGTCAATGGAATCAGCTTTCACACAAAAATATCTATGAGTGGGTCTCTGGTGTCACACCATTATTAATCGAATCTACAGAGGCCGACCCGTTTATTGCAAGGTTTCTGGAGGTTTGCCTGGAACAAAATGCCAAAGGTAAAAGTACTGCCCACGATTTTCTTGAATGGTGGGAAAATAACAAGGAAGATCAGATGGTCATATTTCCAGCCCATCAGGAGGCAATACGAGTTATGACCATACATAAAGCCAAGGGTCTGGAAGCACCCATTGTATTGCTGCCCTGGGCAGACTTTGAGCTGAAACCGCGGAAAGACTCACTATTCTGGACCGATCAGCTTTCCCATCAATACCGTAAATACAAGCTTTTACCATTGAGTTTTACCCGCGACCTGCAGGATTCGCATTTTGCCAATGCCTACCAGCAGGAGCTGCTGGAGGGACTTACCGAGGGTTTGAATACTGTATATGTGGCTTTTACCCGCGCCCGGCAACGTCTATATGTTTGTAGTGTGGCTCCTTCCGGGCGGGTGGCATTCGATGATCTGGGCGGTTTATATAAACTGCTCTGGACCGTTTGCAATAAACCGGATTGGGGCACCTCCTGGGATTCTCAAAGCAAAACCCTTACCAAAGGTGACTTCAGCGAGCCACTGGTTCCTTCAAAGGATGATTCTGCACCTTCAATACCTTTCGATCAAATAAGGATTGAGTCATACGAAGATAAAGTGACTATCCGGTCCGGACATCAAAAGATGTTCACCTTGTTGGACAACTATAAGGCGAATACCATTCGAGAAGGCATCCAGGTGCATATAGTTTTGGAACGCCTGGCCAGGGGGGAGCAGGACATACCGGCAGTACTGGATCAGATGCATGTAGAAGGGCTAATCAGGGAACACCACAAACGGACCATTCAGGATAAAGTATACACATTATTCGAAAAATCTGAGTTCAGTGCATTCTTCGATCCGGAATGGGAAGTTTTCTCTGAAAGAGAAATAGCCAGCAAGGGAAGATGGTATAAACCGGACAGGGTGATGGTGAGTAATGATCGGACCGTGGTGGTTGACTACAAACGAGAGAAAGAGCATTCGAAGCATCATAAACAGCTGAGTCAATATGCAACACTGTTGGAAAATATGGGATATAGGAATATTGACAAATACCTGGTATATGTCAGTGATTTAAAGATTGTTAAGGTATGAAGGGGTTTATCTCCCATATTGTTGACCACCTGCCATCAGAAGATTTAGATAAACTTCGAAATTATGCCTTCGTATTCCCTTCCCGCAGGGCCTGTTATCATTTTCGAGAGGCGCTCCTTGCCAGGTTCCCGGACAGAACTTTCTGGGTGCCAAAAATTTTCAGCATAGAGGATTTCATAGTTCACTGCACTGGGAAATCCATTAGCAGTGAAATCGATCTGCTGTTTGCTTTATACGCTGCATATAGTGATACCTACCAGCCCCCGCCCGGAGGTGAGGTTGACAAGGAGGAACTGCCTACTTTTGATAAGTTCTACGCCTGGGGACTGGTGTTGTTAAAAGACTTCGACGAAGTAGATCGATACCTGGTGAACCCGGAGGAACTTTACAGAAGCCTGGAACAATTGCAGGAGTTGGAGGACAGGTATCAGGATAATGAAGAAATATTGTTTGCCTTGAAGCGCTTCAATGAGATGATGGGGAATGAACCCACAACTTTAACCATCAATTTTACTAACCAGTGGGTCCGGGTTAGTAAAACCTACCACTCCTTTAAGAAGCACCTGGAAAGCAATAATCTATACTATAGCGGAATGCTCTATCGTCAATTGGCAGAGCAATTAAAAGATGGGTCCATTGAACTTCCATTCGATCATGTAGTCATCGCTGGATTTAATGCCCTATCAAAATCGGAGGAAATGATTATTGGGAATCTGCTGGCGAAAGGCACAGGTACTGTTTATTGGGATGGCGACCGGCAATACATGGAGCATGAGGTTGAGGAGGCTGGCAAATTCATGCGCCGGAATTATAAAAGATGGCCACCTTCAGACCAGGTACATTGGGTAATCACTGATATGTTGAAACACCCTAAACGCATTCAATTGATCGGCGGTGTGCAGGCAGTTGGGCAGGCGCAGGTGGTAGGTCAGTTGTTGGCAGAGTTGTCAGAAGAACAGCAGCAGGGTTGTGGGGTAGTATTAGCAGATGAGGGACTTCTTTTCCCTCTTCTTTTTGCCTTACCTGAAAACATCCAGACGCTGAATGTGACCATGGGCTACCCTACTAAGCACAGTCACTGGTTTGGTCTGGTTAGCGCATATATGGAGTATCAACTGCATTTGAGGGGAAAAGCGGATAAAGCGTATGTCGAGGTGAATTACGTCATTGATTTGTGGTCCAATCCACTGTTGCAAAGAGCTTTACCATCGATAAAGCGATTGTTCCCACTTCTGAAAACAAAAAACAAGTGGGTAGCGGTTTCAGAATTGGCTGCTGCCGGTTCGTCTGAAACTTTGAAACTGGCCATGACTGCAAAGGGCAGAGTCAGTGAGCTGATCAGTTCATTGGTGGATCTGATGCTGTCAGTTTATCAGAAGCTCAGACTTGACCAGGTGTTAGGTGCTTTGGAGACTGAGTTTGCCTATCACAGCCTGAAACATCTCATGCAACTTGAGGAGCGTATCCAAAAGCATCATCAACAACTTGAACCGCGTACACTAGCCAGATTGATCACACAGGCATTTGAGCAAGCGAAAATTCCTTTTTCCGGCGAGCCCACAAAGGGTTTGCAATTGATGGGGTTTCTGGAGACCAGGTGCCTGGATTTTGAAAAGGTGATAGTGGTTTCAGCCAATGAAGGTAATCTTCCCAGGGGAAACAAGCATAGCAGTTATATACCCTATGCCATGAGAAAGGCCTTTAAACTGCCAACATTTGAAGACCAGGATGCCATTTATGCCTATCATTTTAAACGGGTGCTGCAAAGGGCACAGGAAATTACCGTGTTGTACAATACCGAAGTAGCTATTGACGGATCAGGAGAGAAAAGCAGGTTCATCTGGCAGTTAATAGATTTATTTCCAAAGGAGTCAATTAGCCAGCAAGTTTATCAGATGTCGCTGTCAAAGCCACCAGCCAGCTCCGCATTTGAAATTTCAAAATCTTCCAAAGTAGTTGAAATGATGCAACAATTTTTGGTAGGCTCCAGACAAGAGAAGTCGCTATCACCAACAGCCATCCGCCATTACCTCGACTGTAGTCTGCGGTTTTATTTCAGGTA
>QIEB01000213.1 GCA_003229495.1 Flammeovirgaceae bacterium | reverse complement strand
TCAACCTGTTTTGGTATAACAATAAATTTCTTATTCAGAAATGGTCTCAGTTTCTTTCCATTAACATTCTTCTCAAAACTGAACAATTTGCTATTCACAATCATCCAAGCGGGATTGTCGCAAATTATAAATGCATTTTGATATTGAAAATCCACTTTTTCATTTTGACACTTGATGGTAGGAAAGTAATGGGTATTATCATCATTGCGCCTAAAATGAAAAAGAACCTCCAGGCAGGTTCTCCATCATTGCCCATCTCATATAGGTTCTTGCCTTTCATCAATGCCAATATTCTGGCCCGCTTAATCTCCAAATAATTGGCTATTTCCCCCTGTATCATCTTGTTGCCTTTGCGAGGGTCGTACATTTTCAGGAAAAAATCGTTGGCCTTTATTTTGCGTTTATAAAACCTCTGTATGATCCTGTCCTGCTGCATAGAATCCATGAGCCTGATCAGTTCATAGTCATACTGATCTAATCCCTCTTCAAATTCCCTGGCGTTCTTGGAGGATATATTTTGGTGAAGAAAGGTAAGCCGGTTCTTATGATCAAGTTGAATAACATATGACTCAAATAAATAGCCAAGGTATTCATGCTCGAACAAGGAATAAACTAACTTGAAAGATTTAGAGGTGGATACTTTCATTTACACATGGAACCCAACTTAATCCGGTAATATATAAAAAATATCCAGTTATAGAAATAAAAAATTACATTGAAATTATGCGCTATAAATGGGAGATTACTTTGATTTTGGATGCGATAGAGGCTGGTCTATAGGAAGCCATGAAGGTAATGATTATCACGCAAACTGCGGTATACAAAAAATCCAATAATTGCATTTTTACCGGGTAGGCGCTAACCACGCTTGTTTGCATCCCCATGGAGATAATTCCAAAATTTATTTGTATGAAACAAATGATAAATCCTAGAAATAATCCAATTACAGCACCCGATAAACTGATAATCGCCCCCTCGAACCAAAAAATGGTTTTGATCAATCCTCCCGAAGCCCCCAACGCAAGCAGTACAGAGATGTCTTTTTGTTTCTCAATTACTAACATATTGAGCGTGAAAAATATACTTAAGGAAGCCAGGGCCAGGATGAAGAAAAATGTAACTAGTGAAAACAATTTCTCAATCTTGATGGCCTTGAACAAGCTTGGATGCTGCTGATCTTTGTTGGTGATCAGGTAGGTATCTCCTAATACATTGGTCAATTTTTCCTGTACATCCAGCATATCATGCTGTGGTGAAGTTTTAATCTCCAATGAAGTTCTGCGCTGATCATACTGAAACAATTCTGAGGCAAAGTCCAAAGGGACAAACACATATTGTTCGTCATATTGTTTTTCTATAGCAAATATTCCACCGGGCAGGATGGACTTTTGGGTATACAAACCACTGGGGTTGGAAGATGTAGCGCGAATGTTTTTAGGATAATAGACCTGTAAAGAAGTGAATTCATCTTTGGGCGAAACAGATAAACTATGCGAGACACCCAGTCCTATAATTGCGTAGTTAATGTGTCCTTTTTTTAAAACAGGTTCCCCTTGAATAATTACCTTAACCAGTCGCTCTTGCTCCAAAAAATTATCACTTACACCTTTAATTTTCACCACCATCTCTGCATCCCGGTACCTAATCAAGGCGTTATCTTCAATGACTTCGCTCACCACCTCGACTCCCGGCACCTGACTCACGGTCACTAACAGTTCCTCACTGCTATCGAACCACTTCCCCTCTGCAGACTCAATTTTGATCTCAGGGTCAAACGAACTGTACAAAGACCGAATTAGGCTTTCCAAGCCATTGAAGACCGATAAAACGATCACTAATGCCGCTGTTCCGAAGGCAACTCCAAGCATGGAGATCATGGAAATCACTTGTATGAAATTTTTCTTTTTCTTGGACAGGAAGTACCTCTTCGCTATAAAAAAGGAGGTGTTCAATCTATTCTGGTTGTGGTGGAATATCCAGATTGGAAAGAATGTCGTCAATTTCGGATGCGTGCTTGGATCCATGATCCTCCAGAAAAACCAACTCCGGAACCTTGCGCACCTGCTTTCCAATCCTGTTGCCTAGAGCTTTTCGCAACGCGCTCTTCTGATCTATAATTTTTTCTATAATCGCATGGGAGTCATCTGTAGTTAATACACTTATATAAACCCTTGCAACACTTAAGTCAGCGCTTACATGTACTCGAGTAATAGTAATCAGGGTATTCTTAAAATAGTCACTCAGTTTCAGGCGGAATATTTCACTCAGGTCTTTCTGCAACTGCCGTGCGATTTTGAGCTGTCTTTTTCTTTCACTCATATCAATGCAAATATTGTATATATTTTGTATTTTCTTCCATTATTAGTCAAATTTAAGGGTTCTCTCCAGAGGATCAGACCCAAACCTTGATTATCCTTGCTGGCATTTTTTAGAATCAACGACCCATACCGACTAATCGGGATATTCCTGCTAATTGTTGTAATCCGGCTTCCTTTTTTTCTGGGGGAAATACCTCTGACAATACCGGAACTTGAATGGATGATCGTGGGGGAGTCCATTTCTTTCAAGAATATTCTCTATCTGGATGTATGGGACGATCTGGCTCCTTTATCTGCCCTGATTTATGCCCTGATTGACTCTGTGGCTGGCAGGTCTCAGTGGACTTATCAGATACTGGCAGTTTTTGTAGTGTTTTTTCAATGTTATCTTTTCAATCAACTGTTAATCTCTAACAGGGCCTATAAGGTAAACACTTATGTACCCGCATTGATCTATGCTGTCTTAATGAGTGCTTTTTTTGACTTTTTTACCTTGTCACCGGTACTCATGAGTAGCGTGTTTCAATTGTTGATAATCAAAGGAATATTTCATCATATGGCTGTAAAAGCTAAAGACGAGCAATTTCTAAATATAGGCCTGGCGTTAGGGCTTTCCGCACTTTTTTACCTGCCCTCAATGGTCTATTTACCTGTGAGTATTCTAGCCCTGGGGATGTATAGTTCCATGAATTTGAAAAAGTATATTTTGATGTTTTTTGGTTTCTTTTTCCCGGTGGTGTTGGTAGGAATATTCTTTTTTTGGCATGGCGCCCTCATGGACTTTATGAACTATTATTTCATTTCATGGATGGCCACCCCATTCAGGGAACTGGTAAACCTTAATACCTTGTGGTTTATTTCCATTCCAGGGTTCCTTTTGATGATTTTCTCCTGGCTTAGAATCTATTCTGTTTCTCGGCATAACAATCTTCAAACCAATTACATGTTGATAATGATGTTGTTTCTGGCCGGTGCCTTGCTTATGATGTTTATCAGCCCTGAACGTGTACCTCATCAACTTGTGGTGTTTATAACCCCGGCATCCTTTTACTTGGGACATTTGTTTCTTTCAATTAAGAGGAAGTTGTTATCTGAAGTTATTTTTCTGGCATTTTTTGCAATCACCCTAACCACTAATTATGGGATGCTATATAGATTGGTGGTGCCCCCCGGTTTGTTTGAATACGAAAGAATGCTGGTAACCGGTACCCAATGGGACCAATTAGTAAAAGGAAAAAAGTTGCTAATCATTGGTGACAAACTGGACGCCTATTTGAACGCCTATCCTACCACTCCATATCTAAACTGGAATCTATCAAGGAAACACTTAGATCATATAAACTCCTATAACAATTTATCGCTGATTTACGAAAATTTTCTAAATGACATGCCGGATGTGATAATTGATCAAAAGCAAGTAATTCCAGAGCTTTTTAGACAAATGCCCACTATTGCCTCATTATATACAAAACAAGGAAATACTTACTTTTTAAAACCTAACAACTGATCTTCCCCACTCGATTGGCATGACGGCCACCCTCAAAGACTTCAGTCAAAAATATGTGGGTCATTTCCCTGGCCATTTGTGGTGAAACAAAGCGGGCAGGGATACAGATGATGTTAGCATCATTATGTTGCCTGGACAATTTGGCTGCTTCTTCAGTCCAGCAAACAGCCGCCCTGACACCGGCGTGCTTGTTGGCTACCATGGCTACTCCATTGCCACTCCCACAAACCAAGATGCCCTTGCTGCCGGGATTGGCTTCCACAAAAGAAGCGACAGGATGAGCGAAATCGGGATAATCAACTGATCCATCATTGTAAGTGCCAAAATCTTCAATTTCGTGACCCCCTGTCAGCAATTCCTGATACAAGCACTGTTTATATTCAAAACCGGCATGATCACCCCCGATGGCTAATTTCATTTTTTATTATTTTCTTCGTTCTGAGCTTCAGATTCTCTAAGCACCATTCCACTAATAAAGATACTTAATTGGTAAAGTAATACCAATGGGAAGGCAATTAGCACCTGACTTATCACATCGGGTGGTGTCAGGATGGCAGAAGCCAATAATATTACGATGATTGCATGCCGACGGTACTCTTTCATCAAAGCCGGGGTAACTAATCCTGCCTTCGACAAGAAATAAACCACAATAGGCAATTGAAACATCAGTCCGCAAACCAGTACCAGGGTGCAAACAGTGCTCACATAGGATATGATATCAAATTCGTTGACAATAGAAGAGGATACCTGATAGTTTGCCAGGAAGTTAACTGCCAATGGTGTCACGATAAAGTATCCGAACAATACTCCCGATGCAAAAAGTAAGCTGACAAAAAAAGTCGCTCCTCTTGAAAGCGTTTGTTCCGTATCATACAACCCTGGTCTGATGAATCGCCACATTTCCCAAAAAGTGTAAGGAAATGCACATAATAAACCTATAACCAGAGAAGATAGAATATGCATGGTAAACTGACCGGTCATCTGCCGACTTTGGATAATAAAAGGTAATTCATCTATGCACATAGCCCCCGATCCAATTGCATCTCCCAACCTACACATAGCCCTGTAAGTCCAAAAATCGGTCTTCGAAGGTCCCAATATGATGGTATCCCAGATGAAACCCTTTGATAAAAAAGCTGCAATGGCAAAGACCAAAATAGACACAATCGACCGGATGAGATGCCAACGCAACTCTTCCAGGTGATCAAGAAACGACATCTCTTTTTCCAAATCGCTAATTTTTATAAAGTGGAAAATTCTTCATCCATCCATTCACTTCCTCTTTTACTGTTACTAAAACAGATGCATCGGAGTGATGGGTTAGTACTTTGTCCATCAGATTAACCATCCTGATCATATCGGGCTCTTTCATACCTCTGGTAGTAACAGCCGGTGTACCCAATCGCATTCCGGAGGTAACAAATGGCGATTTGTCATCAAAGGGAACCATATTTTTATTGATAGTAATATCAGATTTGATCAAAGTCTCTTCTGCCAACTTACCGGTAAGATCCTTTGATCGTAAATCAATAAGTATTAGATGATTATCTGTTCCATCTGAGATGATCTTATATCCCAGATTTTTAAACTCTCCTGCCATTGCTTCCGCATTTTTCTTGACTTGAATGATATATTGGAGATAATCTTCACTTAGAGCTTCTTGAAAGGCCACAGCTTTTGAGGCAATCACATGCTCCAGCGGTCCACCTTGGGTGCCTGGGAATACCCCTGAATCAAGAATTGAGGACATCTTTCTAATAATTCCTTTGGGAGTTTTTAACCCAAACGGGTTATCGAACTCCTCTCCAATCATTATCATGCCACCCCTGGGTCCTCTAAGGGTCTTATGAGTAGTGGTAGTAACAATATGACAATGCTCCAAAGGATCATTCAACAAACCACGGGCGATCAACCCGGCTGGATGGGCGATATCCGCCATCAAAAGGGCCCCCACTTTGTCAGCAGTTTCGCGCATTCTACCATAGTTCCAGTCCCTGCTGTATGCAGAAGCACCACAAATTATAAGTTTGGGTCTTTCCCTAAGTGCAACGCGCTCAAGTTCGTCCCAGTCAATGGTACCCAATTGGGGGTCCACCCCGTAAAAGCTCGGGTTGTACAGCTTACCGGAGAAATTTACCTGGGAGCCATGAGTAAGGTGGCCACCATGTGAAAGATCGAATCCCAGAATTTTGTCTCCAGGTTTTAGTACTGCCAACATCACTGCCGCATTGGCTTGAGCGCCTGAATGAGGTTGTACATTGACCCAGGATGCACCGAACAACTGCTTTGCCCGGTCAATTGCTAATTGTTCAATTTCATCCACCACTTCGCATCCTCCATAATATCGTTTGCCAGGCAATCCTTCAGCATATTTGTTGGTAAGCACCGTGCCCATAGCTTCAATGACCTGGGGAGATGCAAAATTTTCAGAAGCGATCAGCTCGATTCCATTTTCCTGCCGTTCCTGTTCTTTTTTTATTAGATTAAAAAGTAGCTGATCTCTTTGCATAGTTGGGTTTTAAAGATGGAGCCAAAATTAAAAGATGCAGTAGAATTAATCAAAGAACCGGGATATTTCATTTTAAATTTCTTTAACTTATCTGTAACCCAATAATTATCTGGATATGCGGTACCTCCAATTGCTTTCTTTTTTGATCATTTGGACCATGGCTTGTGACTCTATCACTTTTGAAAAAGGAAATGGAGAAATAAGTTCAGAAAAAAGAATGATCGACACCTTTTCCGAGATCCAGCTGACTGGAAATTACGAAATAGTACTGAAAAAAGGGCCTAAAGGTCAATTGGTGGTGGTCACTGATAGCAATTTGTTAGAATTTATCCATTCAGAAGTGGTCAATGGGGTACTGATTGTCGAAAACAGTAAGAAAATCCGAAGTGAAGACGGTATAAGAATTTATATAACTTTTCAAGAATTAGAAGCAATCAGATCCGTGGGAGTGTCTATTATCAAAACTGAAAATACCATAGTTGCGAATCGTTTCGAGCTGGAAATTCCTGGTGCCGGGATCATTGATTTGGAAGTGGATGTCAATGATTTAGAGGTCACTTTGACCGGTGCGGGGTTGGTGAAACTTAAGGGGCGTGCGGTGAATCAAACCGTTTCGCTGAATGGTGTTGGAAGCCTGGAAGCTTTCGATCTTGAAAGCCGCTCCTGCAAGGTTATCGTGAGTGGTATGGGAAAAGCTGAAATTAATGTAAAAGAAAATCTTAATGCGCGCGTTAATGGTATTGGAAGCATAAAGTATAGGGGTAGACCGCATACTGTCGATGACAAAATCTCCGGAGTAGGAACAATCAGGCCTGTAGAAGAGTATGACAGATCTGACCGTCCCGAAACTATTTGAAATGTAATTCAATATTACATTCGCAATGATTAAACAGATATCCCGAAGAATCTTAAAAAAGATTGAATCAAATTTGCAATATTAGAAAAGTGCTATTAATTGAGTACTTTTATGATGTTTATGCGGGAATGTTTTTATTTAACTAAAACCAGTTCTTATGTACAAGATTGTCGTTCCAACTGATTTTTCAAAACTGTCAGAGCATGCATTAGATGTAGCATTGAACATAGCCCGCAAAACAAATGGTGCAGTTTTTCTGCTAAATGTTATTGGGGCTATGAAAAACTACTCCTTTAGTTCTATGGGAGGTGGGGTTTCTGATGAATATATATCGGAAGATGACCGTTTTGTGTTGGAATTACACCGGTCCAATGAAAAGCGCTTGAAGCAACTCATTGCCAAACACCAACATAGTGGCGTGCCAGTTTATTCATTTATTGAGATTGATGAAGTGGGGGAAGGTGTAAATCAATTTGCAGATCGATTACAATGTGATATGGTAGTAATGGGAACAAGTGGCGAAAATACTCTAACGGAATACTTCGAGGGAAACCATACTGAAAAAGTTATCCGTATAACCCACATCCCGGTTCTTACCATACGAAAAGCATTACCCAATTTCGATATAAAAAATGTTGTTTTTGCAACAGACCTTAAAACAGTAGCTAAAGAAGGTGTGGATCAGATTGAAAAATTCGCCACATTTTTCGGGGCCACTGTGCATATGGTACATGTAAGTAACGACGATACTGAAAGGGTCCGAAAGAGGATGGAGGCTTTTGCAGAGGAACATGAAACACCCCACCAGGTCCCTGAACTCACCATCAATCCATTAAAAGGAGCCAAAGTCGAAGAGACAATTTTTAATTTTGCCAAAGAAAAAAATGCCGAAATTATAGCGACGGTTAATCATGGCCGAAAAGGTCTAATGCACTTATTTGTAGGTGGTATGTCAGAGCAATTGGTTCGTGATTCCCAAGTGCCAGTCCTTACCATTCATATGGATCCCCTTTAGGGAATTTCGAACGCCGAATGCTGTGTACACTACGCGGTGTTCGACATTGGATATTAAAGAGACGAGCATCAGCGAGGATCTTTAAGGATTTTGCGTATCTTATTAGCCTCTGAAATGATATCATTGAGGGCCTCAGTATTTTGGGTTTCAATGGCCTCACGAATCTGTATCAACTCTGAAATATAAGTATCCAGAACATTTAATACATTTTCTGCATTTTGTGTGAAAATAGGGGTCCACATTTCCGGTGAACTTTTAGCAAGTCTTACCGTGGAGTCGAAACCACCACTTGCCAGATTAAAAATGTTCTGTGCGTCCTTTTCTTTTTTAAGAACAGTCAGGGCCAAGGCAAAAGAACTGATATGGGAAATATGTGATACGTAGGCGGCGTGCAGGTCGTGCTCCTGGCTGTTCATATTAATGATAGGCATGCCCAGGCAAAAATATAGATCAGAAACTAACTTTAATGCCTCTGAACTACTGAGCTCTACATCACAAAAAATAACCGCCTTGCTACGGAACAAGTTGTTAATGGCTGCCGTTGGTCCGGAAAACTCGGTCCCGGCCATGGGATGGGTCGCTACAAAATTTCCTCTTGATGGGTGATGCTTAACGCTTTCTGAAGTTAGTTGCTTGGTGGATCCCACGTCAATTATAACCTGTGATTTTACCATGTTCAATACTTCAGGCAATACCTTCACGATATGCTGCACAGGAATTGCCAGTATCATAATGTCGCTTTGTTCCAGAGCAAGGTCAATGGGAAGGATGCGATCCACGAGTTTAATGCTCAGTGCTTCTTCGCAATGTTTTTCATTGATGTCTACCCCAATTATCTCGGAGGCAAATCCATTTTTTTTCAGGTCCAAAGCCATAGAACCCCCAATGAGACCAAGCCCAACCACAGAAATACGCATATCTTATTTTTTTGCTGCTAAAGATAGGAACAGTCCGTTAACAATTCAATTAGGAATTACAAAAGATGAAATATATTGGTATTAAGGACGAGGGACGAAGGACGAGGGACGAGGGACGAAGGACGAGGGACGAGCTAGGAGTTCGTTTTCAATTTATCCTTAAACTGCTTCTTGAATTTAATGACTTTAGGTTTGGCAATGGCCTGAATATAGGGATGGTCCGGATGTTTCTGGTAATAGTCCTGATGATAATCTTCTGCAGGATAAAAAATACTGAGCGGTTCCACTTTAGTTACAATTGGATCGGAGTAAACTCTTTTGTTAGTGAGCATTGTGATATACTTCTCTGCCGTTTGTTTTTGATCCTCATCATGATAAAATACACCAGACCTATACTGCTCACCTATATCAGGGCCTTGCCGGTTTAATGTAGTAGGGTCATGTGTGGCAAAAAATATTTCAATCAGTTCCTGGTATGAAATTACGCTGGGGTCGAAGAACATCTGGACAGCTTCCGCATGATCAGTTCTCCCATAGCTTACGTCCTTGTAGGTGGGGTTTCCCTGGGATCCTCCGGTATAACCCGAAATAACATCTTTTACTCCACTAACTCGTTCAAATACTGCTTCAGTACACCAGAAGCAACCCCCGGCAAATGTAGCTTGTTCCAGGTTTTGCATGGCCATTGAATTGATCCTGGAAATGTCCGCATGGAAGGTGTCATTTTTAGTATTACACGACGTTACAATGATAAATAAAAAGAGGGAGGTAAAGTAATTCATTATTTTGCCTTGTTAGGGTAGTAGGTTAATTTAACGGTTATCTCTTAGAGAAGGTTCTCGAGCATTGATGGTTGGCAAGGCCAAAAAAAAGAATCCTCACTGATCACCAGTAAGGATTCTCCTGTTTAACACCCTTAAAAATTAAACTATGAAATAAGCTATGCTTGTGATACAATGATATGACCTCCTCGCTGCTTACCCAACCAAGGATATCATTTTAAATTACTGAAGTAATATTTCTTGCTTTTATATGCTCTTTTAATAGCATCACTTGTCTAGGAGTTCATTTTCTTCTTATCTTAGGCCAACAATAAATACTGATTCATGGGAGTTGTAGGCTCAATCTTCTTTTTGGTACTATTAACAGTAAGTGCTCTAATCGGAATCTGGCTGGATAAAGCAGAGAAAAACAGGTAGTTACCTCATTTCTTAGGCTGAAGCTTCCCCCAATTATCTCTAAGAGTTACCGTTCGGTTAAACACCAGGGATTCCGGCTGCGAGTCCGGGTCGATATTGAAATACCCCTGTCTTTCGAATTGAAAGAAATCAAATGGTTGCACATCTTCAAAATTGCACTCCACTTTCCCTTTTACAATTTGCAGTGAGTGAGGATTCAGAAACTCGGTGAAATCCGTTCCCTCATGACCACCTGGGTCTTCATCCAGAAAAAGTCGATCGTATAGCCGTATTTCCGCATCTAACGAATGTTTAGTGGAGACCCAGCCAAGGGTACCTTTGACCTTTTTTCCACTAGTATCGGAGCCGCTTTTGGTCTGTGGATCGTAAGTGCAAAATAAGGTAGTAACCTCCCCTGTTTCAGGATCTTTATGGTAATCATCACACTTTATAATATATCCATATTTCAGGCGAACCTCACGGTCAGGGCCCAGACGAAAGAATTTTCCCGGAGGGTCCTCCATAAAGTCGTTTCTTTCAATATACAGTTCATTGGTGAAAGGTATCTCCCTGGTGCCGGCCTGTGGGTCCTCAGGGTTGTTGATTGCCGGCAACCATTCTTCTTTATCATCCGGATAGTTGGTTATAACTACTTTTAAAGGTTCAAGAATGCCAAATCGCCGGGGTGCCCTGACATTGAGATCTTCGCGGATGCTAAATTCGAGCAGGGCCATATCAATTACTCCATCTCGCCTTGCCACTCCAATGCGTTCACAAAAATTCCTGATTGATTCAGGCGTATAACCCCTCCGACGCAATCCGCTCAGGGTAGGCATCCTTGGATCATCCCAGCCGGCAACCACTGACTCCTGTACCAACCGCAGCAATTTCCGCTTACTAATGATTGTGTAACCGATATTTAAGCGGGCGAACTCATACTGCTTTGAAGGAAACAATTCCAACTTTTCAATAAACCACTCATACAACGGACGATGAACCTCGAATTCCAAAGTGCAAAGACTATGGGTAATCTCTTCCAAAGCGTCTGATTGTCCGTGGGCCCAGTCATAGGTAGGGTAGATACACCATTGATCTCCGGTTCTGTGATGAGATGTGTGCCGGATCCTGTACATGATGGGGTCGCGGAGATGCATATTTGGAGAGGCCATATCGATTTTGGCCCTTAACACTTTTGAGCCCTCCTGGAATTGACCGGCTTTCATCTTATTCAGTAAGGTCAAATTTTCTTTTATCGACCGGTCTCGATAAGCACTCTCTTTCCCCGGTTGAGTAGGGGTTCCTCTACCTTCACTGATTTCCTCTGCTGATTGGTCATCAACATACGCAAGTCCTTCTTGAACAAGCCTCACCGCCAATTCATAGATCTCGGAAAAATAATCGGAAGCATAATAGAGGCGATCCTGCCAATCGAATCCCAGCCATCTAATATCTTCTTGTATGGATTCTACGTACTCAATATCTTCCTTTTCAGGGTTTGTGTCGTCAAATCTTAAATTACAAAGGCCCTGGTATTTATCAGCAATACCAAAATTCAGGCAAATGGATTTTGCGTGTCCTATGTGTAAATACCCGTTGGGTTCCGGTGGAAAACGGGTATGAACCCGACCGTTGTTTCTATGTAATTCCTGGTCACGCTCTATGATCTCTTCGATAAAGTTGAGCCGGTCTTTTTGAATTTCCGCAGCCATACTTGACAAATTTGTTGGCAAAGATAGGGTATACCCACTAACCTACACGGATTTGAATTGATTTTTAAGGCTATCAAATGCCCTAAATCGATCAGAAGATTATGCTATTCCAGGGACAATAACTTTATGGGGTGAGTAGGTTTCAGGGATCTTAGCCTTGTTTCAGAAAACTACGCACATCACGAGCTGTTAACTCAGGGGCTTCTTCCATGGGTATGTGGCCAACTCCCTCGTAAATGATCAATTTGGAATCGGGAATACAAACTTGAAACCAATAGCCGTTCTCCAGGGGTACCCAATTATCATCCTCCCCCC
>QIEB01000019.1 GCA_003229495.1 Flammeovirgaceae bacterium | reverse complement strand
TGATCACGAAGCCTTAGCAAAACCAAATGCCCGGAAACATGAGATCCAAACCCGGAAACTTCCACATCATAACGCAACGTATAAGGATATTTTGAGATCGTGTCTGTGGTACCGGTAAAGAACTGTTTTTGATAATCAAATCCAGGACCCCAGGTGAGTACGCTGCCCACTTTTAGGTCTTCGCCCTGTATATATCTGTACATTGCTTCCGGCAGCACTCCTTCCAATGGATCTATGTAGTGGGCGCATCCGGCTGCGTGTATGTGATGGTCACCTGACCAATAATTGTATTCCGAAGGGTCGATCCATCTGGCCAATTCAAATGATATCGCAGCACCTTGGGTCCCAATATCTACGTTTTTCGTTTGCGGGATATATTCCGGTCCTCGCATGCAAGTAACTGTATATGGGCCCTCAGGAAGTTGAATATGATCTCCACTGGTCCGATATATCTGGGGCTGGAACCAGAGGTCGGGAGAATTTCTTTGGGTTTGGCCAGGAAAAATTTGACCATTTTCATTCTTTATGATCAGACTTGCCATCAGGTCTTCACCGGTCGCATCTGTGATTTTGTTTATTTCGAGTGGATACGTGGGGAGACTATTAAAAAGAATGGGCAGTTCACTTCGAAATCCGATGTCCTGGGTTCCCTGACCAACATCAAAGCTCAATGTCGCTTCTCGTTTCCCTGTTTGTCCGCAGGATACAAAGAGTATGGCATAATTCACTTCCAGTCCGGTTAGTTTTGATTTTGATGGACTGTTAAGCCATGAACCTCCAGGCATATAAATTCTGAAACTGAATAAATCCTTACTGGTTGAATCTTTTTCAGGATGGGAGTGTGGTCCTTCCTTGTTAGAATGCATCGATTCGTCTGACAATAACCTCAAGCTGCTGGTTACTCCTGCTTCATTAATGATCTTAACCAGAAACCTCTGGGTTTCATTCTGGTATAGCCTGGCGGGTGCGGGACCTTGTTTGGTTTTTACTCGTGACTCCGGGTTGATCATTACACTGGCCAAACAAAATTTGTCCAGAGTCTTTTGGATCATTAGAGTTGCTTGCTGGTCATTAGGGTCTTGAAGAATCTGATTTAACTGTTCCACGGCCTTGTCAGGTAATGGCGCACCAAGGTAATCCAGTTTCCTGATCAATCTTTTTACGTGTTTAGCCAATGGTTGAAGCTCCACTTTATCTATCAGATCAGGATAGAATCCACTACTAAAATTATCAGAAGATTGCTCAGTATTGCAGTTGGATTGAACCAACAGACAGGTAGCTACTAAAAGGTAAGTATATAGTCGCATGTTTACGGGGTAAGTTATAGACACAGCGGACCAGTTGGATCCAATTTTTTAAAATTTTATGCTAGAATTTACAAAACTTATACTACTTTCAGTGCCTTACTTTTAATAAACTATACGATAATGAGACTACTGCTTAGCATTTTATTAATTACGTTTCTAAATACGGCTTGGGGACAGGAATGGACGCCACTTTTTAATGGAAATAACATGGACCATTGGAGTCATGTTGGTGATGGAGACTTTGTTATTGAAGATGGACTTTTGAAAACCAATGGCGGGATGGGATTACTGTGGTACACTGGACAAAAGTTTGAGAATGTCAAGATCAAGGTAGTATACAAAGGCGCCGATAAAAGCAATGCCGGGGTGTTTATTAGAATTCCTGAAAAACCCACGGAGCCATGGATGCCCGTAAATAAGGGATTTGAGGTTCAAATAGCCGACAACGAAGATTTACACCATCAAACCGGGGTATTATATTCATTTACCAAGGCGGAAGCCTCACCGGGCAAACCGGGTTGGAACGAGATGGAGATTACTTTGAAAGGTGATCGTACCAAAGTAAAAGTGAACGGAAAATTGGTCACTGATTTCAAAGACGGTGATCCCGTTCCTGAAAAAGTAAAGGACTATGAACCAGACCGTGGACCACGACCCAAAGCTGGTTATATAGGTTTACAAAATCATAGCGATGAAGATGTTATTTATTTTAAAGAAATCAGCTATAAACCTTTATAGGATTCTTAGTTAACTTATTAACCCAATATAAAATGAAAAGAGAATCAATTAATCCCATGAAATGGGGCCTTAACCTTAGTATCGATCAGGGAGAAGTACTGGAAGGTGGAACACGTCATCTTAGATGCTCAGGACAGGTATCATTAAAAGATGACCCTGATGCTGAGATGGGTTTTTCGGTAGTGGCACCTGGTGATTTACGCAGCCAGATGGAATGTACATTTAATAATATCGACGACGTACTTCAGGAAGCTAAAATGGACCGGTCAAATATTGTTTCCATAAGATTTTTTACTACAGATATGGATGGCTTTTTAAAAAATTATGATGTTTATACTACCTGGATTGCCGAGGCAGGAACCAAGCCACCGCAAAGCCTCATTGGAGTAGCAAGATTGGTCTTGGAAGAGCTCCTGGTGGAAATTGAGATTGAAGCAGTCAGCTAGTGATAAGTTATGGATTATTGGTTTTGAATAGGGATTTGGTTCCAAACTGGATACTTTTTAGTAGCAAGTTACAGTTTGACCCGGAACGGCAGCTTTTAGTAATTAAGTGAATAGGACTTTAATTTTGTACGGAACAATGTTAAAGTTCACTTGGATAGTGTTGATGGTTATAAGTTGTCATAACCTGTTCGGACAGGAACAACAAGAATTCAACCAATCAGAACACCATGAAACACCTGCCAGACACAGATTTGGGGTGGCCATTGGACAAACCTACGTACCAGCAGGGAACCTATCAGAAGGAGGCCGGTCTTTCCTAGTAGTTCCCACCTGGGCGCTTGAGTATGAGTATTGGTTCAAGGAACGGTGGGCAGTGGGCTATCATGCTGATGTGGAAATCATGAATTATGTAATAAAACGTGGAATGGACCAGGAGTTGGAAAGAGAATCACCGGTGGTAATGACCATTATTGGAATGTATAAAATTTATAAAAACTTGATCCTGTATGCCGGGCCCGGAGTGGAACTGGAAAAAAATGAAAACTTTTTTGTCTATAGGGTAGGGCTAAGTTATGAAATTGAGTTGCCAGGCCATTGGGATATTTCTCCAGGTTTGATTTACGATAACAAGCAGGGAATTTATGATTCCTGGTCGTTAATGTTGTCTGTTGGAAAGCATTTCTAAGTACTAATAAAGAAGGCCAAAGATTCATTTGACTTTGTATATTGTAACCTTACAATAACTAGAGCAAAAATCATGAAAATCATCAATGTACAAAGCCCTCGTTCACGCCGGACGTTTTTCAGAAAAGTCTTTGCCGGTGCAGCAGCCGGAACATTAGGACTGCCGGCCATTGGAGCAATTGACGGTAAAAATTCCTTTGCTGGGATGCGCAAGGGGGAGATCAAGATCACCAAACTGGAGACTTTTAAAGTCCAGCCAAGGTTTCTATTTCTAAAAATTCATACGGATCAGGGTATTGTTGGTCTGGGCGAACCTATTACCGAAGGCAGGGCCGATACTTGCGCTGCCGCGGTTCAGGAAATCGCTCCATACCTGGTAGGCAAGGACCCACGGCGCATCATGCACCATTGGCAAGCCATATACCGGCACACCTTTTATCGAGGTGGTCCTATCTTGACCAGCGCTCTGAGTGGCATCGAGCAGGCTTTGTGGGATATAAAGGGAAAGGCCCTTGGTGTACCCATATATGAACTGCTTGGAGGACCAACCCGTAACCGAATTCGGGTATATGCCCATGCCCGTACCCCGGATGCGATCAAAGAAGCCAAAGCTGAGGGTTACACAGCATTTAAAACCGGGGTCAACAATGCCAGACAGTCCGGTATTGTGGCTAATCCCAGATTTATTGATGAAGCAACCGAAACATTTGCCGGACTAAGAGAAGCAGTGGGAAAGGACGCAGATATTGCCATCGACTTTCATGGGGCTATTTCTCCTCAAAATGCCGCTTTGCTTATCCGGCGTTTGGAGCCCTACCAGCCTTTTTTTATTGAAGAGCCTGTCAATTGCCAGAATGTAGACGTTATGGCGGAGCTTGCAAAAGAAACCCACATTCCGATAGCCACGGGTGAGCGGATCTTTACCAAGTGGGGATTCAGAGAGATTCTGGAAAAAGGAGCTGCCAGTATTCTTCAACCGGATATGTGCCATGCAGGCGGCATTTTTGAAGGGCGCTTGATCGCAGGAATGGCTGAAGCCTATTATGCGGCAATTGCTCCTCACAATCCTTTAGGTCCTATCTCTTTGGCAGCGGGGTTGCAGTTAGCAGCAAGTATACCAAACTTCCTTTGCCAGGAACAAGTTACTTTGGGAGAAGGCTATTTGAAAGAGCCATTTAAGGTATCCGACGGGCATCTGCCATTGCCAACCAAGCCTGGACTAGGAATCGAGTTGGACGAGGATGCTCTGGCGGATAAACTGGGACATGATTGGCGCAGCCCTGAGACCTATCTGGAGTCCGACGGATCAGTAGTGGACTGGTAAGTTGTTGATTATTAAGTTATGAGGTATGAATTACTCTTCTAATCTTCCTTTTTATCTCCACTGAACCGTTTGGCTGTATCTGTGAGGAACGTGAATGAAAAACTAAATATGACGCGCAAACGGGTCCATCTGAATGAACCGGTTTCGTTCATATCAAAAATACCATCGTCACCTTCATTGGGAAAGTCTACTGGTCTGGCAAATTCCTGTTTGCCGCTGGTATCACCATCGCTTTGACTTACGTGAGGAGCAGCTCGTAGTAAGGTATAGGTTGATATGCCACTGTACAACTCTCCACTTAATTGAATCTCACAGGGCTAATTCTTTTTTAGAAATTCGCGCATAATATACAGAATTAGGTTGGCCTTAATAGTAAAGATGAGGGGAAAAAATTGCTAAATGTTTTTAATTTAGAGTCATGAAACTAATAACTGAACAAAGCCCTGTTTTCAGGTTCTGAGTTAGCCTGCAAACCATAGCCAATGGCCAAAGCACAAAAATTCGGCACTTTCGGTGGAGTTTTCGTTCCATCAGCACTCACTATTTTAGGAGTGATTATGTACCTGCGATTGGGATGGGTAGTGGGGGAGGCCGGATTGATCGGTGCTGTAATGATCATACTGGTGGCCCATGTGATCTCAATTACTACCGGGCTATCGGTATCTTCAGTTTCTACCGATAAAAAAGTCAAAGCAGGTGGTATTTATTATATCCTCTCCAGGAGTTTGGGACTGCCCATTGGAGGTTCCATTGGTGCAGCTTTGTTTGTTGCTACTGCTTTAAGTATCGCCATGTATATTGTGGGCTTTGGGGAAAGCTTCAATAACGCCATAGGACTGACCACACCGGATATGGATACCGCCGTGCGGATTAATTATTTACGCATAACCGGTACTATAACTTTAGCGGCAATTGCTGCCGTTGCTTTAGTAAGCACTTCACTTGCCATCAAGGCCCAATATTATATTCTTGGTGCCATTGCCCTGTCCTTGATTTCGGTGGTTGCCGGAGGATTGTTTATGGATCACGGATTAACCGCTCAAACCATAAAAATGGTTCCTTCAGCAGATTCAGTCTCTTTGGAAGTGATTTTTGCTATCTTCTTTCCTGCAGTAACTGGTTTTACTGCGGGAGTGGCCATGTCAGGAGATCTCAAAGACTCTAAAAAATCCATCCCGGCTGGCACTATGTACGCTATTGCGGTAGGATTGGTAGTTTATATTGGGTTGGCTGTATTCTTGGCGACTACTGTAGATTCTGCAGCTATGACAGAGGATACCAACATTCTTTCCAGGATTGCCTTGTTTGCAGGTTATGGAGCACCTTTTTTAATGGCTGGTATTTGGGGGGCCACGCTTTCATCAGCTTTGGGAGGTATCTTAGGAGGCCCTCGCATTTTACAGGCCATGTCCATTGATAAAGTGACCCCAAAGTTATTTGGAAAAGGGGTAGGAAAATCCAATGAGCCCAGAAATGCTCTGATATTCACTTTTATAATTGCTGAAGTAGGCATATTGATCGGTCAATTGGATTTGATCGCTCCAATTGTGTCGATGTTTTATTTAACCGCCTACGGATTTATTAATCTGACCTCAGCTTTGCAAAGCTGGTCGGGATCAGACTTTCGGCCTACTTTCAAAATCCCAAGAGTAGTCAGTGTGATCGGAGCGGTAGCTACATTTGCCGTGATGTTCAAGCTGGATGCACTAGCCATGATGGCTTCTTTTATAGTAATTGGGTTCATCTTTTTTTACCTCACCAAAAAACAATTCAATTTAGGTTTCAGCGATATTTGGCAAGGCGTATGGTCAGAAATTGTTAAAACTGCCCTGTTTAAAATTGAACGGGAAGCAAAGAAATTGGCGCCCCAACATTTTACTATTTAGTGGCGGTACTGAAAAAAGACCTTATTTGGTTGAATACGGGAAGAAACTGGTGGGAAAGTTGGGGTTGCTGTCCAATTTTGATTTAATCGAGGACCAAAGTTCTGAAGTGTTGTTATCCAAAGATGAGCGGGGGATCAGTACTACTTCGGATGAGAAGGGCATATTTACCCGTCGTTACCATTGCAATGATATTTATTCCGGTATCGAAAGTATTGCCAGGACATATGGTTTCTCTGGCCTGGACCCTAATACTGTGATCATTGGGTGGGCCCGTTATTCTAAATCTCCTGAGAAATTTGCCAATCTCATCAATGTATTTAAGCAATTGGACTACAATCTGTTGATTATGGATTACGACCCACGGATAGGATTTGGGTCAAAAAAATTAATTGACATCTGGTGGCGCGGTGAGGGACGTCACGCCTCCTTTGCGCTTACCATATCTCGCTTTCTAAATACTTCGGATGACTGGCAAAATGCCACTATCCGTTTGATCATCCTGGCCGATACCGCCGAAGCTGATCAGACATATATCCATAAAAAAATGGAACAGGCATTAGAAGAATTAAGAATTTCTGTTGAGATAAAAATCATAAACACCTCTTTGGAGCACCGTCCCTATTACGAAATTATTCAGAGTGAGTCGGCCCAGGCAGATCTTATTTACATAGAGTTGCCTGAATTACAAAGCGGCAATAAGCAGGTATTTTTCGAAAAAACCGATGCTCTGTGCCATGAAATTGGTACCGTAGTGCTTTATAGAGCTGCCCATTATTTTGAAAATATCGACTTGAGGTTGAGTTTGCCTCATGAAGTGCCAAGGGAGGTAACGGCGCTTTCAGAGCTTGCTCCAGCCAGGGTATTACCTGAGCTGAATTTGCCGAATCAATCCGTACTGGCCCACAATATTCAAACCCTCGATAATTTATCCAGGGAAATGATATTTGAATACTTTGACAATAGCCTGGAACCGGCCTTGAACAAATATGCTCAGTTAATAAATAATTTAGCTCAGTCAGTGGAATCCACCTTTCAGGATTTGATCGATAATCCTTCTTTGAAGCACTTGCCTGAATCGAAAGCGGAGCTGCAATCAAGCATACAAAAACTGCTGGAAAATTTTCGTGATAAGGAAGTGCAATTACAGGAGCAGTCACTAACCGGAGGCTATGAAAAACTTTTTAGTCAAATTGATACGGTGCTGAAGAGGAGTACTCCGTATTTGCATGCGGAATATCCTTTACAAACACTTCTGCAGAATGGCCAGGGAATATTAAGCCAGTTCAGCTGGTGGCAAAAAATCCGGAATAGGGTTGACCATAAGCCGTTAAAGTATCAGATAAATTATAAAAAGGTGGTAGCCTTCCAACTGCAGCAATCCTTACAAAATGCCCTGGAAGAGGTAATTAAAAGTATAAGTAAAGATAGTGCCCTGTTTATCAGCAGGTGGCAAAAGCAAAGTAAAAAAGTGTTTGAAATGCTGCATTCCTGGGAGGAACAATCAAATAATGGCAGCCTCCCAAAGGAAATAATGTTAAGGGAACTGCAAGAAATCCAAAGTAATTTTGGTACCTGGATAACAGAAAATAATCTTCAGCTGACAGGCTACCGGGATTACCTATTAGTAACCAATCATAGTCAATTGCAGAATATAGCTTTGGCGATTGAAAACATCAAAATCAATAAACTGCTACAGCAACAGTTACAGCCCTCAAAAGCCTGGAAGATCACCCGCCAGCATATATCAGAGGGCATTGTCGCCTGGGGACACAATCAGTGGTTATTCTTTAACACACCATTGCTGGAACTCAAGCTTAGTAGCATTAAAGAAAAAACTACCACGGAAATTCACCAGTTTATTGACCATTTGGCGGAATGGCGTCTGCAGGGTACCCCAAGGAAAATAGGTGGTTTGATTCTCTACCTTGAAAAATTGCGCATGGACCTACTGGAAGCCAGATCTGTTACGGTAAATGCTTCGTTTCATCCTGATCAGTTCCCATTATATCAGGAAAGAGTAGATCAGCTTATTTTGAAACTTAGAGAACTACCAGCCCGGCTACCTGAGCAATTGGAGGTTGCCAATTTGCAGGACCTGGAATCCAATCTCCTGGAAGAGGTAGAGACTATCTCCATTTCTCCCAGCGGGGTGGTAAACTATCTCATACAAAACGAGCTTATTTCGCCACTAGTGGAATATATAGATCAGCAAAAATTGGCTTTAGAAAAGGTCAATCAAGCAACTCAGGACGTTATTCGGGTGATTACTTTTTCTGTAACCAATTTGGAGACTGATTTACAAACTGAGGGTGGTGATCATCGGGAACCAATACTAAAATCAGTCGAGGAGGAAATTGATAGGCTAAGAAGGGAACATGACAGCTTCCATCAAAGTTTAACTGATCAAGAGGATGTATTCAAAGAAAAGGTCAATCGATTTATATCGAAACTCGATGCATTTACTGTGGTAAAATTAGCAGTAGATCTTGACTACCTGCTTAGGACACAACAAAAAACCGAGGCGATCAATAAATTTTCCAGGTTTACAGGAAGTATTAATGAGCGGTTCCAAAATACCATTACAAAATTATACTACCGGAGGAGTGAGGGCTTGTTAGCTGCTGTAAAGTTTAGCAAACAGCAGCAAGAAAGTCTTGCAAAAACGGAAGACATTATTCGTTTAATAGAGATCAGTACGCCTCTTCCTTCAGTGTTAGAAAAATTGCCTTACTACTATAAGCAATTATTCTTAAAAGATCATAGAGTTGACAGAGACCTGTGGCTGGTGCGCAAAAGAGATCTGATAGAAGCAACAGATGTCTTAGCCGATTACAAAACACTCAATTCCGGGGCGATTTTGATTACTGGTGCACCGAGGTCTGGAAAAACCTTCTATTCTGATTTCCTGGCCCAAAAATATTCCAATAGTGATAAAGCTTACTGTGTAAATCCTCCGGCTGCCGGATCTATTGATGTAAAGCTATTTATTCAAACGGTACAAAAAGCTTTACATTTCTATGGTGATATCGAACTGGCTTTCAATGGTTTGGAAAAAGAAGCTGTCATTATTTTTAATGATCTGGAATTGTGGTGGGAGCGGAGTGAACAAGGAATGGAAGTAATCGAGGAAATTACCAGTCTTATAGACCGCTTTGGGAGCAGGTGTTTGATGATTGCCAACATCAATAACTATAGTTTTGACCTGATCAATAGTATCAAAAGAATTGATGATAGTTTTATTAGGATAATTAATATACAACCGTTCAGCGCGGAGGAATTAAAAGAGGTGATTAGCAGAAGGCATCAGACCAGTCGGCTTAAGTTTTTATTAGAAGGGACTGAGGAAGATTCCTTTAGTAATTTTAAAAAAGCCAAGCTGTTTAATCAGTACTTTAATATCTCTCAAGGAAACGTGGGGGTGGCTTTACAAAGTTGGATCAGCAATATACGGCAGGTAGTAGACGGCCAAATTGAAATCCGCTGGCCTGAACAGCCCAATGGGGAAGTACTGCATCATTTGGAAAAAGGGCGCCTGGTGATTTTGCTTCAATTTTTACTCCATCGAAGGTTGGATCGGAAACGATTACAAAGAATTATGGGGGAGGATCCCACTCAATTGGACAAAGAGCTACAGATTTTATTACGATCAGGAATTTTGGTGGAAGAAAACCAAACATTAGCATTGAATCGGTACTCAGGGGCGGTTTTGATCAATACCTTAGTTGAAGATAGTTTAATCTAACCATTGGATATGAAAGACGTTAGTTGGGTCTTATCTGAATTTGCCGTGCTAAAGCTTTTTGCAGCGGGGATTATATTATTTATCGGGTTCTCGATAATAAAAATAGTATTTCGAAGGCTGCCTATAAAGCGCACTTACAAAAATGGGCTCGATCGTATCCTTCCCATGATGGAGGGATTGGCGTGGTTGGGGTTCTTACTATGGGGTGTTCAGTTATTGGTAAAAAATGAATTCTGGAATTCAATAGGTCTGCTAGTAGTAAGCCTGATGGTTTTGCTTATGCTCGCCTGGTTTTTAGCTAGGGATTTTTTGGCTGGAATCATTTTAAAATCAGATGGATCACTAAGTTTAAATGACTGGATCAAAATAAAAGATCTAAAGGGAAAAGTAATAAGTCTTGGCTACCGATCGATGATCATGGAAACGGAGATGGGCGAAACCGTCAATATTCCTTATACGAAGATTTCCAGCGAAGTAAGTATAAGGCCCAATCCCAGTGAAAAAATAAAAAGCCATGCCTTTAAACTCTCCTTGTCCAAAAATGGTGATTATAGCCAGGTGGAAAAGCGGTTACGGTCGACAATACTTAATGCTCCCTGGTCTTCGGTGAAAAAAAAGCCACAAATAAAGCTGCTTGAGGAAACGGATACACATTTCCACTTGGAAGTGATCATATATTCCATGCGTATGGCTTATTTTCAGAAAATAAAAAACTATTTAAAGGCCCATTTACCTCAATTATCTTTGGTGTAAATTATTAGGCTGCACAAAATAAAATAGATATGACAACAAGACACATGTTATTATTGACAGGATTACTTTACCTCACATTACCGGGTTTTAGCCAAGAAGCTGAGGGTCCTGAAAGATTCGAAGAAAGCGTACAGCATTTTGAACAACAGGATAAAGAGATACCTTTTCCTGATGGCGCAGTACTTTTTGTAGGAAGTTCATCCATTACCATCTGGGAAAGCCTGGATGAAGATTTCCCTGAAATAAAAGCAGTTAACCGGGGCTTTGGAGGGTCACAATTTTCAGACCTTTTGTATTATGTTGATAGGGTAGTTACCTGTTATAACCCTTCAAAGATTTTTATTTATGAGGGTGACAATGATATTGCCGCCAAAGAAAAAGTACGAAGCATTGTAAATGAAGCTAAGCAGGTCAGAGAAATAATAGCACGTAAACTTCCCGGAGTGCCAGTAATTTTTATTTCGGCCAAGCCAAGTATTGCTCGTTGGAAGCTCAGGAAGAAATATCAGCAACTAAATAGCGAATTAAGTATTTATGCCAGTAAAAGTCAGTACACTGGATTTGTGAATGTTTGGGAACCTGCTTTGGATGAAAATGGCATAGTACTTCAAGATATTTTTTTAGAGGACAATCTTCATATGAATGCAAAAGGTTATGCCATTTGGAAAAAGGCCATTGAACCCTTCTTGTAAAAGATCTATTCATAATTTCTTGATTTTAGGGATCCATAGATTCTCTGAAAAACACTATATTGATTATGAATATTTTGAAAATTGATCAAACATGAAAACACGACAAATTTTTGAAAACAATAAAAAATGGATAGCTGAAAAATTAGCTATTGATGATAAGTACTTTGAAAAATTATCCGGAGGTCAGAGTCCGGAACTCCTATACATAGGGTGTTCAGATAGCAGGGTAACAGCTGAAGACTTAATGGGTGTGGAACCGGGCGAAGTATTTGTTCATAGAAATATTGCCAATATGGTCCCAAATACTGATTTAAGCGCCATGTCCGTGATCAATTATGCCGTTGAGCACCTCAAAGTAAACCATATAGTTGTTTGTGGCCATTATTATTGTGGTGGAGTAAAAGCCGCCATGGAATCTATTGATATGGGCATCCTGAATCCTTGGTTAAGAAATATTAGGGACGTTTTCCGGTTGCATAAAAAGGAACTCAATGCAATTAAAAATGAAGAGGAAAAATACAAACGCCTGGTTGAATTGAATGTGCAAGAGCAGTGTATCAGTGTTATAAAAACCACTGAGGTCCAATATGCCTACAGATCACGTCAGATACAGGTTCATGGCTGGGTCTTTGATATCCATACGGGTAGATTGATTGATCTGAAAATTGACTTTCAGAAAGTTCTACAAAACTTAGTCGATATATACAGAATAGAATAATGATCGGATCGCTTGACTTTCAATGTCAACTATAAACAAATCATATACGCTACTAATGCGTTTTTCTCTTCTTTGGATAATTCCAGTTCTAACACTAAGTTGAAAAACTCCACTGCATCTGCCAAAGTAGGGCACCTTCCATCGTGGAGGTAAGGCGGAGAATCTTTGATACCTCTTAGCGGAAATGTTTTGATCGGACCCTCAGGTCTTCCTTTATAAAATCTTTCCACTTGCAGGTCGTGTAAATAATCATCCACAAATGCGGGCCCCGAATGACAGGATGAGCATTGCCCCTTGCCAAAGAAAATTTTCTCTCCTAAGAGTTCTTGTTTGGTTGCTTTATCGGGAAATAATTTGTCCAATGGACCTAGTTTTGGAGCTGGAGCAAAATCAAGAATTGCATTAAAATCACCCATTCTATTGGTCACCTCTCTTTTCTGGGACCTTGGGCCTATCGCTTGCTGCATACCCGGATCGCCATCAAAATATTCTTCTACTTCTGCAAAATGATCCATACTTCTAATTGATCTTTTGGATGCAAGTTGCATAAGGTTGTAGTTTCCTCTCATGGTGGGCGTATCAACCCTCAATCTGGCAAAATTCGGTCTTGAATCAGGAGCAACTTCAAACGCACCATTGGTATGTCCATTTACATGACAAGAGAAACAAGATACCCCTGCACCTGGCTCCAGGGTGACTCTATGAAGGGTATGATTAAACCAGGTGGTCGGTGTGGGTTTAAGTAATTCTTTCAAGCCCTCCAATTGCTCAGCGGTTATCAATCCATCGAAGATTTCAAAATAATTACTCAAAGTAACCTCTCTACCTTCTGAAATGTCTCCTAATTCTTTGTGGGTAGTAAGAAACATGGGAGGAGGAAATTCCGGTAAATATTCGGCAGGAATATCATGATCAAGATCGATTCTTTGATGTTCCGGATGAGCCTTGTTCCATTCATCCGGAAACACCATATGAGCGGTAGTTTGCAAAGGATGGGCCAGGGGTTTGTAGGGAAACAAGTCCCTTTTCTTAATCTCATCAGGAGACAACCCTGCTAATTTTTCAAAAGAGCTGATACCTTTTGACAATCGGGCTATGGGTCCTGCCATAATGGGTTTCCTTTGCCCAGACATGAATTGATTAGCCATGACTTCCCCATTAAAGTCAAAACGACCTGACATATACTGCCTGACATCCTCCATAAGTTCAGGCTTTTGTTTTTTATGAAAATCAATCCACTCCTCCCAGGACATTAGCAATTCCGGGCTATCAAAAGAACTTTTTCCCTTACCCGCATATTCCCAAAGGTTAAATGGTGCTATCTCTCCATCTTTTAAATCAGGATATTTTTTTAGACTGTCTACGTAGCTGCTTCCAAGTCCATAGTCAAATTCCTGGTAGTCATTTATTTGTGCTCCCGGACTTTGAAGCATGTGTAAGTTTTGATCAACTAACTGGAATCCTACCACCGCCAAAAACACTAAAATGATAGATGCTAGTAATAGTTTCTTATTTTTCATATCGTAATAATTAAATCAACTATGCGGTCTGTTTTTCAGGTATGAGCTCTTCAAAATCTTCATTACCTGCTGATATTTTAGTTTTAGATTTTAGACTTTTCACTCTGGTGACAATAAACCATGCCAATGGGATCACACCTCCAAAGAAAAATACGCTGGCTCCAATACCTCTAAGCCAGGTTAAAGTTTCGAAAATGTTTCCGCCAATAAATTGATTTGATCTGGCAAACCACAACCCTTTATCAACAACAGTTTTGAATTGGATGGCCCCAGCAGGAAAAAGATCCAGCACTACCATGAGCATGAGTCCGGCATTGATAGACCAAAATGAGAACCTAACTATCTTCCTGTTCCATTTACCTGGCTTTATTAGCAGTCTGGAGGCAAATAACATAGCAGCCAATGAAATATTGCCATAGACGCCCATCAAGGCTGCGTGTGCATGGTTAATGGTAAGATAGGTCCCATGTTCGAAATAATTCATTATGGGCAAATTGATAATAATACCCATTACTCCGGCCCCAAAGAAATTCCAGAAATTCACAGCAATGAGGAACAAAAAGACCTCTGGAAACCCGAAATTTGTGTTAAGATTATTATGCTCTACATCTCCCACTGCTATCCTTGGCATGTTTTTAAACCGCCAGGCTTCAACGGTTAGTAAAATCAATGGGACAAACTGCAGAGTAGAAAATACGCTCCCAAGTGCCATGGTAGCAACTGGTTTAGCGTTCCAGTAAAAGTTGTGCGAGATACCTAATAGACCGGTTCCAAGGAAAAGAATAGTTGCAAAGTATACCACCCTTATGGCTGCTTCTCTGCTGACCAGACCCATTAGAACCATCAGGTAGCTCACAATTACAGTGATGAATACTTCAAAAAATGCTTCCACCCACATATGAATTACCATCCATCGCCAAAAGTCTGCAATCACAAAATTGGTTTCAGGTCTTGCTACAAACCCTGATAGGAATAATAGAGGAATTCCAATAACTGAGTATACAATCCAATTAGGCAGGTTCCAGGGTTCTCCTTTTATAAAAGCTGGTTTTACACCTCGGTAAACCACAAACCCCCAAAGAACAAATATGACCATTAGCAGGATTTGATAAATTTTGCCAAAATCCATAAACTCCCAACCCTGATGACCCAGAAGATGCCACCATTTACCCAACACTCCGAGAGGCCCTAAAACCATTCCCGTCAGAGAACCGGCCACCAAAACAAATAGAAGTATAAAAAGTGTGTTGATCAGCGGCAATTGTCCCCTGATTTCTTCTTTTGATAATATCGGAAGAATAAAAATCGAAGAAGCTACCCAGCAGGTAGTTATCCAGTATAGCGCTAACATTAAATGCCAACTTCGTGAAATAGTTACAGGAACTATACCCACGATATTAATTCCGAAGAAACTGAGAAAATCCACAAAATCATTAATGGTAACTATCCCACTGCATACCTGAATGAAAAATAAGATGATTGCCACCACGAAAAATTTGAAGGTAGCACGTTGCGTTTTGCTTGGAGCAAATTTTTCAACCTTTTCTACAGTGAGCAATTCTCCTGCCGGAGATTTGAAAAACCTATTTGGTAATTGATTGTACTGGCCAATAAAATACAAGACTACTCCACAACCAAGGACAAAAGCAAAAAGGCCCAAAACACTCCAAAGTACTACTGGAGAGGTTGCGGTATTTCCTGCATCCCGGTCATAGGGCCAGTTGTGTGTATAGCTGAAATCGTTACCTGGCCTTTCGGCAACACATACCCATGCTCCCCAAAAGAAAAATGAAGTTAGATCGGATAATTCCTGCTCATCCGATATGTAATTATTTACTTTAAAAGCATTATCCGAATGCTCATTTGTGAACACATCCAGGTAGTACTTTTTTAACATTTCCAAGGCATAGGATTGAGCTTCGGTTAGCTGTACAATGTTGTCCTCTTCATTATAATTGTTCTTTTTTAGCTCTTCCTTGGTGAGCTCTTTGATAATTCGTAGCTCCATATCCGAAGGAGCCCTGCCATTGGTACTAGAGAAGTCCCTTACAGAGTATTCATTCATGTAGACAGCCGTCCAATGGAGTGCTTCTGCGGTAAAATCCGGTCCACGTTGTGCACCGTCACCAAACATACTGCCATATTCCATCAGGGCATATTTATGGAATACCAACTGGCCATTTTCAATAGTTGATTTATTAATTACTACTTCTCCGGATGCCGACTTAAAACCAGTCATTGGCGGAGCATCGTTGTAGGTCTGAAATCCTATCATGCCCACTCCCAGAAGGCTGATTATCAAAATAAATGTCAATGGTCCCCACCAGTTTTTTGGGTTCATGAAATAGTTAATGCCCGCTCTGGTGATTTCAGATTTACTACCGTTTGAGTTCATCTTTAAGCATTGTTTTTATACGCTAGTTTCCAGCCTTAATTTTAATCAGAAAATCAATCTGAAACCTTGTTATAAAACAAGCTTAGACATGTTATACAACAAGTGTTGAAAAGTTATCCTCCAA
Source organism: Flammeovirgaceae bacterium (assembly GCA_003229495.1). Classification (GTDB taxonomy): domain Bacteria; phylum Bacteroidota; class Bacteroidia; order Cytophagales; family Cyclobacteriaceae; genus SZUA-3. The sequence continues at coordinate 2,218 of QIEB01000019.1, read as the reverse complement.
TGCTAATGGCGGTGAGGCGGACCATATCAAATAGCTCAATTCTTCTGCCTTGCAGGGCGATAATCCCTTCTTCGACAAATTCTGATAAGGACCGGCTGGCGTTCGAGACATCCATACTTGAAAGCTCTGCTATATCACTTCGTTTCAGAAGTACATCCAAAATGTTGGAATTGGGTTGGAAACCAAACGTCTCATAGATGTATAGCAAAGTATCCGCGAGCCTTCCTCTCAAATGTTTTTGAGTATGACTGGTTAATCTTTCGTTTGTTTGATGGACTTTTTCTGCAAATAACCCAATCATCCGCTTTGCAAAATCCGGATTTCTTTCAATAACGTGATCCAGTTCAGATTTGGGAATATAGCAAACAGAAGTACTCTCTAAGGCAATTCCTGACGAAGTGTACAGTGTATTATTTATTAAATCACAGACCCCAATAAAATCTACCGTTTTATTCAATCCAACAATCTGCATTTTTCCGGTAGAAGTAAGTTTTGTGATCTTCACTTTTCCGGAGTGGAGACAGATTAAATGCTCTGGTCTCACACCTTGTTTATAAATATATTCACCAGTGGAATAGTCGACAGAAAATCGATTTTTATTTAATTCTTGTAATTCTTCATAACTGAGATTGGAAAATAGAGAATGCTCTTTTTTTATGCAGTTCATGCAAGCATTTGAGGGAATTTTGGACAATTTTGCAGCTACATTCATGCCCTGGCATTTACAAAATTATTTATTAAGTGTACCAAAATTAACGAATCCCAATAGTGCTCAACTCATAAGCAACTTAAGGAAAATGCATTCGCCAAAAACTGACAACTATCATGTTTTCAATGCATAAAAATCATGGATATTCAGCACACATCTGCAGAACCTCCACTCTTTAACTGGTAGGACTTTTTGATTTTTATTATTTCCCCTGGTTAGGCATTCTCCAATCTGTCATCTCATCCAAAGGGTAGATTGGTCGGGGTATCTTTTTATATTTCAGGCGAAATACGTCAAGTTCAGTGGTACCTGCGGTGCTCACATTAAAGGTTTTTCGATTATACAAACTGTACATTATCCGGAAGGGAAATAAATTCTTGACAACCACAATATCTGCTTTCCAGAGGCTCAGGCCCAAACTCCTGAAAAAATTGGGACTAAAAGCCGGGCAGGGCAATTCCGTTAGCACCAGATAAATATTATCCTGCCGCACCACGGCGGTTTTACCAAAATCAGTTTCAGATTTATTGAATACGGTGCCACTAAAAGTCAGGGATGCATTGTATTCTTTATCCAGTTTTTGACCTAACGTGAGTTTTACTTCCAGTCCTATTTCGAAGTTGAAAACCCTCTGCACTTCTTCCCGGTCCCGAAAAGGGACGTATGACCTGAGATTGGGCGCTCTGTGCATTAGATGACTTAAGATATGCGTATTTTCACCAGGTCCACCGGCTGCCACAATATCCGAGGTATCACACAAAACCGTGGTCCCAAACTTTCTCCTCCAGGTCATCTGCTGAACTGTTTGTACTGCTTCCTCTACAGACACCGGGTCAGGATGTTTATGATCTTTAACTGACCAGTTCAGGTCGGCAAGCTCTTCCGTTAGATTTTCTGCTAATTGAGGGTCCTTGTCGGTAACAGCGATGCAGCTCCAGCCCATTTCTTCATCATCCAGCCAAATGTGCGATATGAAATTGGAAACGCTCAAAACCCCGGGCCGCCTTTCCATTCTTTTCACAGCGCTAAAGACCTTCCTCATTGGTTTCAAAAAATCTATAGTCATACCACCTCCCTTGAGCAGAGGCATCTTTAGGAAAGCCATAGTCGGCTTTACCTTTCCTTCTATAGTATCCATCAATATCCGGGCTGCCTTGGCTCCAGTATGGTAATGATCTCTGTGCGGATTGGTATGGTAGGCATTAATAAAAGTAGCTAGCTTTACTTTTTCCCTGGTGATATTGGCATGCAGATCATAACTGACTCCGATGGCTATTTCATCTCCAACTATGCGTCGAATTTCTTCAAGCAAATGACACTCAGGGTCACGCATATCTTCAACACCCATAGCTCCATGCATAGACATGTATACACCGTCAATTCTGTCAATTTCATTGAGTTTCCCGATGATGTAGTGGTAGAAATGCTGATAAACATCCTTCTGAATGGGCCCACCGGAAGTTGCCCAGGCGGCTAGTATCGGGATGGTCTTGAATCTGCCCTGGCCAT
>QIEB01000312.1 GCA_003229495.1 Flammeovirgaceae bacterium | reverse complement strand
AGTCTTGGTCCCAAAACCGTTTTCTAATAAGAAACGATAAATCGTATTAAATCTCTTGTGTACTATTTGCTCCCCTATTCGCAAATTTAATAACTATAAAATCACAAAATTTGATTCTTGTTTTTGAGCATTCGCCTCGCTTGAGGTCTTATTAGTGCCATTTGCCGATGAAAAAGGGATTTTTACTATTCTTTTCTTGTATAGGTGTGCTAGCCTTCTCAGGCTCACTTTCAGCTCAAAATTGTGTGATCATTTCCAAGGGTAACTTCATGGATCCGAAAACACTGTGTGCTCCTGTAGACGTGGAGTGGGATGTGCTGTATAGCGGTGTAAACAATGGAGGTGGCCCGGTGGAGATTTTCATAGATTGGGACGATGGTAACACCGACCTGGTGCCAGCAATACTTACCAATGCTGCCACCAGGGAATGGTCCGTGACCAATATTCCTCACACTTATCCCCAGGGAGGAAGTCAGTGTACTTATGAACCGCAGACGTTTTTGGTGGTGAATGGTGTAATTATTTGTAGTAGTACCGCCCAGGAGCAAATAGTAACGGTATGGGATACCGACGACGAGAACGGTGGAGATATTCGCATCGACCCTCGTGAGTACCGGGTATGCGTGGGTCATTCTGCCTCGGTTTCATTTGACGACAACAGTAACTTTAACTGCGTACCTCCCAATGAAAATGACAACCCCAATATAGAAAACCGTTGGATACAGTGGGTTTATGGAACGGGAAATCCCGCTAACCGAATAGCTGGCATTCAAGTGGGCGGGAGCAGCCCGCCATACCCTGATTTTGGCGCTGTAGACTACATGCCAGCACCGGTAACAGGCCCGTGGTCTACCAGTAGAGTAATAACTGTCCCGAGTACCACCACTGTGGCTGACATTGGCCGACGATTTGAAATCACTTTGAATAATTGGAACCAGTGTAATCCGTATCCCGATTCACTGCCAGTATTTGAAACGGCAAGAATTATATTGGTGGCTGCGCCAATTCCGGATTTCAGAACCCGAAAATACAACTCATCAGGTATAGTGACTGATAAATTCTGTGCAGGTGAAAGGGTGTATTTTGAGAACCGTACTAGCTGGCCATCCAACTCAAGTGCCGGTTATAGTTGGACTATGTACGACGGTCCTACCACAGCTTCACCGGTCCATAGTACCAGCAACAATACCAACCCCAGACATACATTTAATATTCCTGGGATAAAGTTAATTGAACTGGTGGCCTCAGATGGTAATGCGGCTGGTAGTTGTAATGAAGTAATACAAAAGACCATTGAGATTATTGCAGCGCCAGTAGCTGAGATCCAGATCAATAGTGAGCCAATTAGCGTAGACACGGTATTCTTTTGTGAAGACCAATTTGGTACTAACCTGGTTACCTTTACTGATCAATCCGCAGCCGCAACTGCCAATACCGCTCATGTATTTGAGTTTTTCGATGAAAATTTCAACCTGGTACTTAAAGATTCTGTGGTAGGTACACCATCGGGTCCATTTACCCAACCCTATACTGCTCCCGGTGTTTATAATTCCGTTCTTACTTTAACTGATAAAGACACAGATTGCATGTCCTCTGATACCGCTGTGGTAATTATTACAGCCTTGCCAAAGGCCAGTTTTGTGCCTAATGGTTCAGGCGTGCTTTGTTCCTCCGATTCTATTTTCTTTGATGATGTAAGCACAAACTTTACCACGATTCCCAGTGGTTTTGTAGCTGACACCATAGCCACCTGGCGATGGTGGTTTGATTACGATTTTAATCCGTTGGGTCCACCTGATGTAGTAATTAGCAGCGGCAACAGTGGGGATACCTCATATGTATTCCCTACGGCCAAAGACTATATTATCAGGTTAGAGGTAGAGTCAGCGAATGGCTGTACCGATGATACGGTAATGACTGTTACGGTGAATCCAATACCAAATGCAACTTTTACCGCCGCTCCCAAGAATGGATGTTCACCATTGATCACCATGCTTACCAATACCAGTGCCCCTCAACTACCGGGGGTAGTTATTGATAAATATACCTGGACCATATATGATGCCGTTGGTACTATAATCGATCAAATAGATCAACCAGCTGAAGATACTCTGGCCTATAGTTTCATCAATACTTCTCCGGATTTTGATGCTAACTATACCGTAACACTTACCGCAATCGATGCCAGTGGCTGTGAAACTATAACTGCGCCAGACTCTATTACGGTGTTCCCAAGCCCAATAATAAGCTTTACTTCGGACGACTATAATCCGTTCAATAATAACTGTGCCCCGGTTAGCGCCACCTTTGATGTTGACAGTATATTTCATGCTACCAACAATGTAAATACCTATTACTGGATTGTCGATGACGGTGCCGGGGTGATTGATACCACCGCGATCTCTGGAAATGTAGATTCCTTCCTTTATAACAACTTTATCAATGTAGGGATCAACATCAAATTATATACGGTCACTTTAACGGCCGACCTAAATACCGGTGGCTGTGTGGTTCCATTCACCCAGCCAATTATTGTACATCCGGTTCCGGTTTCAACCTTTACGGTAACACCTGCAGAGAATTGTGATTTTGTGCAGTTCCAAATGGAAACTACTCAAAAAGCCGGAATACTAACCTACGACTGGGATTTTTCAGAAGTGCCATCAAATAACCCCTTACTGGATGACAGTTTTGACTTGACTTTTCAAAGGCCAGAACCCAACCAACCGGACATGTTGGTGGATGTGAGTTTGGTTTTGACCAATACCTCAAGCTGTGTTAGTGACACCACCAGACAAACCTTACTGGTTCCCAAAAAGCCATTTGTGGATGTGCAGTTGGATCTGGCAGGAAATGATCAGGGTTGCGTACCATATTTGGCAAATTTCAGTAACTCCACAGCCACTTATCCGGCTGGTACTATATTCGAACTATGGGTGACATTTGGATTGAACGATGCTGCTCAGGTAACCCCAACAACAGGTAATTTATTCAATAATTTCAGTTATGAATTTATACAATTTGGAGAATATAAAGTTGAATTACGAGCTATTGAGCCAACTAACGGGTGTCCATTTGTTGATGAGGAGTTTGTAACGGTACATCCAGCACCTCCGGCCAGGTTTTTTACTCCCGTGTCAGGGGACTGTGCACCATTTGATGCAATATTCTTTGACGACTCTAACGACACCACCATAGTATCACGCACCTGGAGAGTTACAGGTCCCGGAGTAAATGATGCATTTGTCTATAATGCCAAGCAGGACTTTAATTATACATTCGTCAATAATACCGGGTCACCAATTGACTACCAGGTATCTCTTACTGTGGAGAATGGTTTTGGATGTATCGATTCTAAAACGGAGACTATTACGGCATTTCCGCAGTTGCAACCGGCATTTGTAGTCACTCCAAGAACTCCAGTTCAACAGTATCTATTACTGATATATCGCAGGCTAATAATTGGAACTACCGATGGGATTTCGGGGATGGTAATTTCTCAACTGATCCCAATACCAATTCTTATACTTATACAACATTCGGTGTATTTCCCATTACCCTGGAGGTTACGGACCCAAACACCAACTGTATTGGCATCTTTAGAGACACCATTGAGATTATAGCTATTCCACCAGTGGTAGATTTCGTTTTTGATGTTCCAAATGGCTGTGCTCCTCTTACTGTGAACTTTACCAATTTAACTCAGTATGCCAGCCCAGGTACCTATCAATGGGATTTTGGAGACGGAATTGGGACCTCCCGTCAACAGAATCCGACTTACACTTATTATGATCCGGGAGTCTATTCTGTATCCTTGTCCGCAAGTAACGAATTGGACTCTGTAGTAACAGAACGGAAGGACTTTATTATAGAAGTATTTCCAGAGGCGGTGGCGAATTTTGCCATAAGACCAACAGTAGTGTACCTACCAGGTGAGGAGATAAGGGCGGTAAATCGAAGTGAAGGCGGGGACTCCTATTGGTGGGATTTCGGCGACGGAAATAGTTCTACGGAATTTGAACCAACACATAGGTATCAACAAGCTGGAACTTATGATGTGACCCTGATAGTGACTAGCCAGTACGGCTGTAGTGATACGCTTACTATAGAAAAGGCAGTGTTTGCCGATGACGGAGGTAAATACCTGATACCCAATACATTTACACCGAATGGTGATGGGAAGAACGACACATTCCTGCCTGAACTATTTGGGGTAACCAGCTTCCGTATGGAGGTATATAACCGTTGGGGGGAACTACTTTTTTTAACAGAGGACCAGAACACAGGATGGGATGGATTTTACAAAGGTCAATTGTCTTCACAAGATGTATATGTGTACAAAGTAAAATTGAAATTCCTTAGCGGAAATAGTATAGTACGCACTGGAGATATAACCTTACTCCGGTAAATATGAAAGCTGATTTAATGAAAAAATATTTCGGTGCATTTATTTTTCTGATGTTTATCGGGTGGTTCGGGATCAGTGCCCAGGATCCTCAATTCTCTCAGTATTATGCATCTCCCCTGTACTTGAACCCCGGATTTACCGGTACCACTAAACAGCACAGGTTTATAAGTAATTTCCGTACCCAATGGCCTTCCATATCCAAAACATATGTGACATATGCCGCTTCCTATGATTACTTCAAGCCAAGTATGAATAGTGGTTTTGGAGTGCTGGCCAGTACTGATAAAGCCGGCTCAGGAGATCTTCGTTCAACAAATATTGGTCTGCTGTATTCATATAAAGTTCAACTGGCGGAGAAATGGGTAGTAAGCCCGGGGGTTTACATTGGTTATGGTGTACGGGATCTAAATTTCAATAAACTGGTTTTTGGAGATCAGCTTGATATTACTGATAACAGAATCTTTGACGATACCATTGACCCTATAAGAAACGCCTTCAACAATACCAGTTACTTCGATTTCGGTTCGGGGATAGTGGTTTATAATGAAAAATTCTGGGGAGGTTTTTCCGTCTATCATATGAATCAACCCAATAATTCATTATTAGATGAAGAAAGTATTCTTCCCATGAAATACTCCATGCATGCCGGAGTAAGAATTCCGCTTTACAATGGCCCCATCAAAAAAGACAAAGAGGCCAGTATTGCACCAAGTTTCATTTACAAGAAACAGGGGAAATTTGATCAACTGGATCTGGGGCTTCATTTTAGATATGATCCAATTATAGCGGGATTTTGGTACCGTGGAATTCCTATCCAGCAGAATATTGGTGACAATGTAAATCAAGATGCGATTACCTTCATGTTCGGGTTGCGCTACAAGCAGTTCGAATTTGGTTACAGTTTTGATATGACCACTTCCACCCTCGCTGCCAACACTGGTGGAGCTCACGAATTTGCCATTAACTATCAATGGGCCAACGTTGATGACGGCAAGCACCGTAAAAAACGAAAAGAAAAATTCATTCCATGCCCGACGTTTTCCAACCGGGAATAATTTTCCAAAGGCAACACCCAGGTTTTACTGGATTCTTATTGGCACCTTTTAATTAAATTATAATTTTGCTCCCAGGAAGTGAATCTTGGGAAGTAATGGATTTTACTAAAAACCTAAAGGAAGTAAAGGTGCTTACTGTTGTGCAGCAAGCTGCACGAGCATTAGACTATCCAGTTTACCTAGTAGGGGGCTATGTAAGGGACCTTCTCCTGGCAAAACCTGGTAAGGATATTGACTTGGTCTGCGTGGGAAGTGGTATCACACTGGCTGAGAAAGTATCATCAATGCTTCCCGTTAAAACAAAAGTAAGTGTCTATAAAAAATTCGGTACTGCCAGGCTTTCCATAGATGGTTATGAACTGGAGTTTGTAGGGGCGAGAAAGGAGTCGTACCGTCAGGATTCCCGGAAGCCCATAGTTGAGGATGGGACCTTGGAGGATGACCAAAGACGCCGAGACTTTACCATTAACGCCATGGCTATAAGTCTAAACGAGATCAACTATGGAGAATTGTCGGACCCGTTTGAAGGAATTCAGGATCTAAAGCGAAAAATAATAAGAACACCGCTGGACGCAGAGATTACCTTTTCAGATGACCCTTTAAGGATGATGCGTGCCATACGTTTTGCTGTAACACTAACTTTTGATATCGAAGCTCAGACTTTTGATGCAATAGTAAATAATGCATCCAGGTTGGAAATTGTAAGTATGGAGCGCATCACAGAGGAACTTAACAAGATAATACTCTCCTCAAAGCCTTCCTATGGGTTTAAACTGTTATTTATTAGCGGCTTACTACAGAAATTCTTTCCAGCATTAGCTCAGCTTCAGGGCGTAGAGAAACGCCATAAAAAAGCCCATAAGGATAATTTCTACCACACCTTGCAGGTGCTTGATAATATCTGTGATAGCACGGATAATTTGTGGTTGCGTTGGGCTGCTTTGTTACACGACATCGCCAAACCAGCAACCAAACGATTTGACTCCCAAGCCGGTTGGACTTTTCACGGGCATGAAGATCGAGGTGCCAGCATGGTGCCTAAAATTTTCCGGCAGCTACGTTTACCCTTAAATGAAAAGATGAAGTATGTCCAAAAACTGGTCAGGCTCCATTTAAGGCCAATTGCTTTAGTAAACGCCCAGGTAACTGACTCTGCAATCAGGAGATTAATTTATGATTCCGGAAATGATCTGGAGGACCTCATGACCCTTTGTCGTGCGGATATCACATCCAAGAATCATGAAAAAGTAAAAAAATACCTGCAAAATTTCGATAAGGTAGAAAAACGAGTTATGGAGGTGGAGGCAAATGATCAGGTAAGAAACTTCCAACCGGTAATAACTGGAGAAATCATTATGAAGACCTTCAACATACCTCCTTCAAAAGTTGTCGGTGAACTGAAAGAATCCCTCAAGGAAGCGGTTCTTGATGGTAAGATTAGGAATGAATACCAACCGGCATTGACCTTCATATTAGAGCTAGGAAAAGAAAAAGGTCTAATTCCCGATGATACCGCAAAAAACCCATAGTAGTGTATCAAATCTTCTTTCTTCGGTGTAATTGTTATTAATACAGATGTAATAATTCACAGTAAACTGGTAAACATCCACATCCCTAATAATGTATTTTTATTGGTAGTCACCCTGCACAAATTAAGCATGCGTATGAAGTGTTGCTATGTAAATAAATAGCATAACAAAGCCTGAAAAGGGCCATTTTTCTAATTGTTAAAAATTGTGATGGTGCTAAGATGCCCGCTACAAATCATGCAGGACATTCTTTGCACTGATTTCATCAATTGAGAGCATGTAATTATTAACGAATTCTTTGCAGGATACGGTGGACAAGTTAGTTAAAATTGGATTGATATTAATTTTCTGGGGGGGAGCCATCTGTTCCTCAAGTGCTCAGCAAACACCCATTTACAGTCAATTTTTTCTGAACCCCTATATTTACAACCCTGCGTTTGCAGGTCAAAATGGCCGGTCAGTGGCATTTCTAAGTTATCGTAAACAATGGATTGGTATTGATGGTGCTCCGGAAACCTCCACCTTAACCTTTCATACTCCGACAAAAAGAAACATTTCTTTAGGAGGCATTATTTACTATGATAAGAGATCCTTACTGAAATCGACCTCGGTGTCACTTTCATTTACATACAAGGCACTTTTGAGTGAAAGTCAATACATCAGTTTTGGATTGTCCGGAGGGGTATCTATGAATAATATCCAGCTGGACAACATTAATGACCCCGCCATTCTGAGTGACCCGGCTTTGTTTGATCTGGTGGATAACAACTTAAGTCCGAATGCTAGCTTCGGCATAAACTACCATATAAAAGGATTTAATCTGGGCTTTAGTTTGCCCTCATTGTTTAGACGAGAGGTGGTGGGCGTAGAACAATTTGCCACAGTAGAGCTTGATCCTATCAAGAATTATATCCTCATGAGCAGCTATAAATTTCCATTAGGGAACGGGTCATTGTCGTTGGAGCCTCATGTGCTATATCGGGTAACAGAAACTTTGCCCAATCAATGGGAGGCCCTGACAGTATTGCATATGCGAGACCTGATCTGGATCGGAGGTAGCTACCGACAGCAGTACGGAGCAACTGCACTGCTTGGGATGAACATAAAGGACATGTTTTCGGTTGGTTACGCTTATGAGTTTGCCAATACCCTGGTAGATGGCCTGCCGGACGGGACCCATGAAGTTCAACTTAAAATAAATCTTGGCAAACCAAAAGAGTTCACTAAACGGATCAAAGTTGACCAGGCAGGTAACCGGGATGCACGTTTCTATTCTGATGGAGGAATGAATTTGTTTATGGAAGCCCCGCGTGCGGAGGAAAATAATAGTGATGCCGTGCCCATTCCTGCTGAAGAATATGACCTCGACACATACTATCATGATGAAATGGCACCGGGCCATTATGTTATACTGAACAAGCATGATTCGTTTGAGTCTGCATACGATTATTGGGCCAACATTGTCAAGAGGTACGGCCATAAGGTGTCTTTTGGCTACAGCAGTAGAGACGACAGTTATTACCTGTTTTTATTTAACTCGGAGGATTACTTGCAAACTGAGATTGAACTGGAGAAAACCAGGCTATTAGAATTATTTGAGGATGCTTATTCATTAGAAATAGATTGAAAGTGATGAAAGCAAAAAATCTCTTAAAGTTCGTGGTTGGGGTTTGTAGTATATTCCTGATCTTTTCGGTGACAAATGCTCAAACCCCGGTAATTAATACACTGGATAAATCATTTGCACCGGTAAATGATACCCTCACTATTAGAGGCAGCGGATTTGGTGCAGATGCATCAATTATGCATGTTCAATTTGGTGCGGCTGCAGCAAATATAGTATCAATTTCAAATACCCAACTAAAAGTGTTAGTGCCAGGAGGTACTACTTTTAGTAGCGTTTCAGTAACAAATTCCATCAGTGGTAACACAGGTTATTCCTCCAGGTTATTTTTTATCAGTTTTGGTGGTACCTCCTTTGATCCTAGCCTGCTAACAGGCCCTACTACCTTCGCCGCACAATCCGGGATATTTGATATTTGTATGTGTGACTTTGATGGGGACGGGATGAACGATGTGGCATCCAGTCACGATAACTCCGTGCTAATTGACATATTTAGAAATGTCAGTACTTTGATCACCGTGAATTTTAGTAAGACCAGCTTGAATATTGGTCAAAATACCTTGAATATAACCTGTCGTGACATTGATGGTGATGGTTTGCCTGACCTGGTTGCCTCCAGATCAGGAGGACCTTCGATTTACGTGCTTCGAAATCAAAGTACTGTGGGCTCAATAAGTTTCAGTAGCCCGCAGGAGTTAATCACTGCAGGAGGGTTGCCAAGAAAAGTAGTCATTAGAGATCTGAATCTTGATGGTAAACCAGAGCTGATTGCCTCAAATCAGGCCACAATTAACCTGTCGGTATTCCGAAACACCAGTACACCAGGTGTAATTTCGTTTGGGCCGGAGATAAGTTTTGGATTACCGTTTACCGCTCTAAATAGTGCAGGCCTGTCGGTCGAAGATCTTAATGGTGATAGCAAGCCTGAAATCATAGTTAATCCTTTTCTTAATTCAAATATCTACATTCTCCAAAATAACAGTGTTGCTGGAGGTTCCGTCGGTTTTCGTCCGGTTGCTCTATTCAATGTGTCCGGAAATTTGTCCAACTTGATCATTGGAGATCTGGACGGTGACGACCGTGCGGATATTGCTGTTTCAAGGTTTCTGACAGCGGATCTATCAGTCTTGCTGAACCAAACTGCCAATACCACTGATGCTATTTCCTTTAGCGCCCCCAAAATTATAAGTACCATCGACCTACCACAGGGGCTTGACATGGGTGATATTGATGGCGATGGATTGGCCGACCTGGTGGTAACATCTGCCAGTGATAATTTGAAAATGACTTTGCTGAGAAACATTAGTATTCCAGGTGACTTTTCGTTTGAACGATTTGACCTAGATGTGAATGATAAATCAAGAAATGTTAAAATTGGAGATCTCAACGGCGATGCCAAACCCGACATTGCATTTAATGGTATCATTAATAATGAGCTTGGTGTGCTGCTCAACGGAAATTGTTATTTACCTTCAATCACACCAACTGGTCCGGTAACCATTTGTAGTAGTAACTCAGCAAGATTAAATGCTAGCGGATCATCGGGGGTTAATTATGAATGGTTTTTGGATGGTGTAACCACGGGCGTGAATACCCCTTTTATGGATGTAACTACCGCAGGAGTGTATACTGTGGTGGCAACTTCGCCAGTTGGTACTTGTTCTGAAATTTCTAACGGTGTAACTGTAACGGTAATTGGAGGTGCAGGCGGAGCTCCTGCCGCCACCAATAATGGCCCTGTTTGTCCCGGTGGAGATTTGGTGTTATCTACGCCGGATGTTCCTGGGGCAACTTTCAGTTGGACCGGGCCCAATGGGTTTAGCTCCAATCAGCAAAATCCAACACTACCCAACTTTGATCCCACCATGTCAGGTACCTATCAAGTGCAGGTAACCCTGGGTGCGTGTGTGAGCGCATGGGGCGTTACAGATGTTGTGGAAAGTACGATACCCGACCTGGTAATCAGCACTACGGATCTAACAACATTCTGTCAGGGCAAGAACGCAATACTTTCAGTTCCATTAATAGCCGGTATATCCTACCAGTGGTTGTTGGATGGCGCTGATATAGCTGGAGCCAATACCAATCTATTTGCGGCAACAGCAACAGGCAGTTATACGGTCAGAGTTACAAATGCAGATAACTGCTCAAAGATCACCCCGGTACTTGTCATAAAGGCTCTTGCTCCACCCATTGCGGGATTCACATCACTGGACGAGGCTTGCCTGGACTTGCCCATCACATTTACCAACGTATCGGGATTTGATGCCAATGAAAATATATTTTATCAGTGGGATTTTGGAGATGGCGACATATCAAACTTGGCTGATCCCTCTCATACCTATACTGGATTGGGCACCTACACGGTTAGTTTGTATGTTCAATATGATGATGTAGACTGCAATGATACATTTACTAAATCCATAGATGTTGTCAACGCACCAAACATTGCCATTCTGGCTGATCGGGACACAGTGATGTGTGAAGGTGAAACCATTAGACTGTGGGTGGATGATATTTACACATCCTATGACTGGAGCAATGGAGCCACAACCAGTAGTATAGATGTGACCACAGCGGGTGTATACAGCGTAGATGTAACCACTATTTCAGGATGCCTGGCAACTGCACAGGTAGAAGTGGTGATTCTGTCATTGCCCAATATTACCGTGAGTGCGGACATAGACAAGATTTTTTCTGGTGATACCGTCCAACTAGCAGCAACAGCAGGACTCCTTAATTATTCGTGGACACCGGTAGATGGTTTGAGTGACCCGGCAATCGCCAACCCAATTGCCAACCCTCTAAGAACTACTACCTATATGGTAACCGCCGAAGATGCCAACGGCTGTCAAAATTTCGCAGAGGTTACAATCTCCGTTGGACAAGGAATAAATGTTTCGCCTAAGCCACTTTTTTCCCCCAACAACGATGGACAGAACGACCTATGGGTTATAGAAAACATCGAACGATACCCTGACTGCACGGTGATCATTGTAAATCGTCAAGGCAATGTGTTATATGAGCGGCGCTCTTACTACGGCAATGAGTGGGATGGAACTCTATCAGGAAATCCGGTAATAGAAGGCGCCTACTATTTTGTGATCCGATGTGAAGGAAGTTCTAAGAACGCGGCTTCAGGAAGTATTACATTAATCAGATAATCCATTTTCTTTATATCTTTGCGGGATATAAGAATTGACATTATGAAATTATACTTCAAAACCCTGCTTTTCCTGTTTTTGTTGGTAGCTATAAGTTGGAGTTCCTTTGCACAGGATGTAAAAGAGTCAGCACCTTATCAACAGCAAAAGGCGGTTTACCAATTAGGATCAAAATATGCGGATGTAAACATTGCCAGAATCGCTATTTATAATTTAATGGCGATGGACCCCAGTGATGCAAGTCTGTTGGATTCCCTGGCGTACATGTATTATGATTACCAGAAGTACACTTCATGCCTGCTGGTATGTCTTGATATAATAAAGATGAATCCCGATCATTTGCCCGCGCTGGAGATGAGCGCTGTGTCCTATGAAAGCCTGGGTTTGAAAGACAAAGCACTGGTTGCATATGAAAGCATTTATCTCAGAAACAACAGTGTTTTGACACTTTATAAAATGGCCATATTACAGTTGGGTCTGAATAGACTAGGTGAAAGCATAACCAACGTAGGTATTTTGATTGAGAAAGAAGAAACCAAAGAAGCAAAAGCATCAATCAATTCCCCAACTGGCCCCCAGCAGATCTCTCTATTGGCGGCGGTATATAATCTAAAGGGTTTAATTGAATCCAGTCAGGAAAACAAGGAAGCGGCCCGCACAAGTTTCCAGGAAGCTCTTGCACTTGAGCCGGATTTTGTCCTGGCCAAAGACAATCTGGCAGATCTGGATAAATAGAATTACGAAGGACGAGGGACGAAGGACGAAGGATGTCCCTGAAACCATTGTGTAATGCGCTCCATGCCCTTCGCCCTTCGCTCCATGCCCTTCGCCCCATGCTCCATGCCCAAGTACCCAAATTTTTTTAACTTCATCTGCAACCTTTTAACAGGTAGATAGTCTTTTCTTTGAAAGCTGCTAATGGGAACCCCGTACCGGAATATTCATCAGGACATCGTCGATCAATGTAAAAAGGGAGATCGTCAGGCACAGTATCAGTTTTATAAACTGTATTCAATAGCTATGTATAACATTGCTTACCGTATAACAAATAACGAAATGGATGCAGAAGATGTACTTCAGGAAGCATTTGTCAGCGCTTTTAAGAATATTAACAACTACCGCGGGACCGCATCCATTGGCGCCTGGTTAAAGAGGATTGTGATCAACCATTCAATCACTACCATAA
Source organism: Flammeovirgaceae bacterium (assembly GCA_003229495.1). Lineage (GTDB taxonomy): Bacteria > Bacteroidota > Bacteroidia > Cytophagales > Cyclobacteriaceae > SZUA-3. The sequence continues at coordinate 2,699 of QIEB01000312.1, read as the reverse complement.
AGAAGCGGAAAGCTGAACTGGTTCCAGTTGAAGAATACGGTCAATATGGTGATATAGTTGATACGGGAGATGACCAGGCACTTTATTTGAATGTCGATAAGATTCGAAACGCTATTCAACTATTACCAGATGGATACAGGGTGGTATTTTCTCTGTATTTGATGGAGGGATATGATCACCAGGAAATCGCTTCGATTTTGAACATTACTGAATCAACTTCGAAATCCCAATACAGTCGATCGAAAAAGAAATTGCAAAAGATCCTAAAGGAGGAGGTAATGTACGATGAGTAATCTTGAACAATTTATCAATGCCAACCGGGAAGAATTTGATAGAAAGGAGCCCAGGACAAAACTGTGGGCACGCATTGAAACTGATCTGGATGGAAAAACAGACTTTGGATGGATGTGGAAGGCGGCTGTGGTAGTGCTGCTGGCAGTTAGCGGATATCTTGTGCTGGAAAGATCGCAGCACAAATCTATAGATACGGCGTTTGCGTCCGAATTCTACGTGGATCCCGAATTTGTGGAGACTGAACTTTATTATACACAACTCATAACCCAAAAGAGATTAGTGGTAGAAGAGTATGATCTCGAAGATCAGGAATTAAAGGAAGGCTTTAGAAATGATCTTGCTTCACTGGATACTACCTACCTGGAATTGAAAGAGGAATTTATTGACACCAGCAATGAAACTGTTTTGGAGGCCATGATCAACAATTTGCAGGAGAGAATGGAATTGCTGAACCAGCAGCTGATGATTTTGGAAACCATTGAAAATGATTATCATGATGAAACAAAATATTTATAATATTCTGATCGCCATACTTTTATTAGCAGGCGCAGATACCCTTTTGGGACAGGTCAAAGATAAAAGAGTCGATCGAACCTTTACAGTAAATAATAATACCAGACTCAGAATCGATAATAAGTTTGGAAAGGTGCACATCAATACCTGGGATCAAAATAAAATCACCGTCCAGGTTATGATTGAGGTAGATGGAAACGATGAAGCAGCTAAAAATATTTTGGACCGTATCAATATTAAAGTTTCCGAATCAAGTAGCGAAGTAAGAATTGAAACAGACATTGCTGAATCCAGGGACAAATGGCGAAACCAAAGGTTCAAAATCAACTATACTGTGAAAATGCCAAAAAATAACCCCTTGAGTTTGGATCACAGACATGGTGATGTTTATATAGACAATCTTGACGGACCGCTTGTTCTGGAGTTGGCCCACGGTCAGATTGTTGCGGAAGAGTTAAACGGAAATTCCCGTATCAGCCTTCAGCATGGTACCGGTGGACGCATTTCGGCCATTAGTTCGGGATCCCTGGATATTCAACATTACCAACAATTGAGAATTGGCCGAATGGGCACATTGGAGTTAGAATTTGCCCATTCCAGCATTGAAGTAGAGGAAGCCGGAGACCTTGATATCGAGGCAAGGCATAGCAATATTGAGTTGGGATCTGCAGGGGCACTAAATCTTGACATGCAACACAGTAAAATTGCAGCCGAATCTTTAAGGAGTGTAAGGTCTGATATGCAGCACTCATCATTGGATGTTGAAGAACTGGAGCGGTTACTGGATGTTGACTGCAACCACAGTCAGGTGGAAATTGACGAAGTATCAAAAAATTTCACTTTGGTAAATTTTGAAGGAGACCATAGCTATCTGGACCTGGAAATGGAGTCTGGCACCAGCGCTACGTTTGATATAGAGCTGAAGTATGGCAAGTTGCATTATCCGGAATCCAGTGTTGATATGAGTTACGTAAATATTGAGAATCAGAGCAAGGAGTATAAAGGTAAATTTGGGAATGGCAGCGGTGGCCAAATACAGGTGGAGGCCAATTTTACAGATGTTAGTCTTCAGCTAAACTAGCAAGGAGCGTGGGGCATAGAGAGCATGCGTTAAGCGCCTAGAGCATGGAAAACACTCTACGCCAAGCTCTATGCGCTTTGTGCCCAGCACTGAACTATGCTATCATGCCTTAATCTCGTAACCTAGTACCTTCTACATTCCATGCCCCATGCCCCATGCCCCTATGCCCCATGCTAAAACACATCATCAAGATCAAACTCATCTACATTCGAATCCAGCAATTTACCCTGATCGCATTTCAAAACGCGGGCGGGGTATTTTTTTATGATGTTATAATTGTGTGTGGCCATCAAGATGGCGGTACCACTGTTGTTGATGTCCAGAAAAAGCTTGAAAACACCTTCAGAAACCTTCGGATCAAGGTTGCCTGTGGGTTCGTCAGCGATAAGAAGTTCCGGTTCATTTACCAGGGCACGGGCGATCACCACCCGTTGCTGCTCACCACCGGAAAGCTGATGGGGAAACTTAGTTTCTATAGACCCCAAACCAACTTTCATCAATACTTCGGCCAGTCTTTTTTTCATCTTGGCCCTGTCTTTCCAACCGGTGGCCTGCATGATAAAAAAAATGTTATCAGCCACTGACCTGTCCTGAAATAACTGGAAATCCTGGAAAACAATCCCCAACTTACGTCTGAGGTAAGGAACCTGAGAACGTTTCATGTCTTTGATTTTATAGCCAGCCACAGTAACTTCTCCCAGATGAAGTTGCAGGTCACAGTACAGGGTTTTAAGCAGGGATGTTTTCCCCGAACCTGTACTCCCAATAAGGTAAAGGAATTCACCTTTACCTATTTCAAATGACAGCTTAT
>QIEB01000565.1 GCA_003229495.1 Flammeovirgaceae bacterium | reverse complement strand
GTTTCAGAAGCTCATCAAACACTGGTCAAGAACAAATTGCGAAACAGGGTGGTGTTACAAACTGATGGACAGATTAGAACGGGCAGGGACCTGGCCATGGCCGCCTTGCTGGGCGCCGAGGAATGGGGTGTAGCCACCGCCGCCTTGGTTGTGGAAGGTTGCATATTGATGCGCAAATGTCATTTGAACACCTGCCCGGTGGGAATTGCCACCCAAAATCCGGAATTGAGGAAGAAATTTGCCGGTGATCCAGACCATGTGGTTAATTATTTCAGATTCCTGGCGGAAGATTTGCGGGAAATCATGGCGTCGCTGGGCTTCAGGACAGTGGATGAAATGATAGGACAGGTAAATGTATTGGAAGTACGTGAGGACATCACTGATCCAAAGCTCAAAACCTTGGATTTAAGCCCGGTGCTATATCAAGAACAATCTGGTGAGGAGGCAGGATTATACCAACAGATCTCTCAGGATCACGAGATGGAAGATATTCTTGATTGGATCCTGCTGAAAGCTGCAAAACGTACCCTGGAACAGGGCACCGCCTATAAAGGCTCCTTTGATATTATCAATACCGATAGGGCAGTAGGAACATTGTTAAGTAATGAGATCTCCAAAAAATACGGCGCCAAAGGACTGCCGGCGGAAACCCTTCATTTTAATTTCAAAGGTTCAGCAGGACAGAGTTTTGGTGCTTTTACTGCCCCAGGTATCAGATTTGAATTAGAAGGAGAAGCAAACGATTATTTCGGTAAAGGCCTGTCAGGAGCTGAACTGATCATTTACCCTCATAAGGAATCTACCTATCGGCCTCATGAGCACATGATTATTGGTAATGTAGCTTTCTATGGAGCAACCTCTGGTGAAGCATTTATCCGGGGACAGGCCGGAGAGCGATTCTGTGTGAGAAATTCAGGGGTCACCGCAGTAGTAGAAGGAGTAGGTGATCACGGATGTGAATATATGACCGGAGGAACGGTAGTGGTATTGGGAAACACAGGACGAAATTTTGCCGCCGGTATGAGTGGAGGTACAGCCTATGTGTATGATCCTAAAGGTCAGTTTGAGAAATTCTGTAACCAGGAAATGGTTGATCTTGATCCATTCTCTTATGAGGACTTTGACCTGGTGAAAAACCTGATTAGGAAACATGTTGAGTTTACCGGAAGTAATTTCGCTGAAGATTTATTGAGTCAGTGGGACCAAAATAGCAATTACTTTGTCAAGGTAATGCCCAGGGACTATAAGCGGGTGCTTCAGCAACGAAAACAATTGGAACAAGCTAGCTAATTCAGATGGGAAAAGTCACAGGGTTTTTAGAGTACCAGAGGGAAATCCCACTAGATCGTTCACCAGAAGAGCGATTGAAGGATTGGAACGAATTCCACCTGGGAATGGAGGAAAGCAAACTACAGGAGCAGGGAGCTCGCTGTATGAATTGCGGCGTACCTTTTTGTCATACCGGTATGCTTATCTCAGGCTTGGCTACCGGATGTCCTGTAAATAATCTCATACCGGATTGGAACGACATGGTTTACCGGGGGAAGTGGGAAGAGGCCCTGCAGTTGCTTCTGAAGACCAATAATTTTCCGGAATTTACTGGCAGAGTTTGCCCTGCGCCTTGTGAGGGGTCTTGTGTTTTGGGAATTAATGAGCCTCCGGTTACCATTAAAAATATAGAAAACGCTATCATAGAGCGGGGTTTCAAAGAAGGATGGATCAAGCCGCAGCCGCCATCACACCGGACAGGTAAAGAAGTAGCTGTGGTAGGTTCCGGGCCCGCAGGACTGGCATGTGCGGACCAATTGAATAAGGCAGGTCATAAGGTAACAGTCTTTGAACGGGACGACCGGGTCGGAGGACTTCTTATGTACGGAATCCCCAATATGAAGCTTGACAAAGAGAAAGTCGTGGAGCGAAGGGCCCGCATAATGGAAGATGAAGGTATACAGTTTAAAACCAATATTGAGGTAGGAAAAAATTTAGAGGCGGGAGATTTAATGAATAATTTTGACGCTGTAGTGTTGTGTATGGGTGCTACTAAGCCCAGGGATTTACCGGTTGAAGGCCGACACCTGAAAGGAATAAAATTTGCAATGGATTTCTTGCGAACAAATACCAAAAGTCTGTTGGACAGCGGATTAGAGGACGGAAATTACATTAGCGCTAAAAACAAGAATGTGGTGGTAATTGGTGGCGGTGACACCGGGACTGATTGTGTAGCAACATCTTTACGGCATGGTTGCAAAAACATGAACCAACTGGAGATCCTGGATATGCCCCCTATGGAAAGGGCTGATGACAATCCCTGGCCAGAGTGGCCAAAAGTTTACTTACTGGATTATGGGCAAGAAGAAGCTCAGGAAAAATTCGGTGATGATCCTCGCCGGTATTGCAGCATGACCAAAAAATTTACGGGAGACCACCAAGGCAATGTGAAGCAGATCCACTTAGTCACTATCAAATGGGAAAAAAATCAGCATGGACGATATCTGCCGGTTGAGCTTCCCGGAACTGAGAAGGTCTTGCCTGCGGACCTGGTGTTATTGGCCATGGGGTATCTGGGTCCGGAATCACAATTATTGGAAGCTCTGGGGATCGAAACCAACCAAAGAAGCAACATAAATGCTCCCTACGGAAATTTTACCACCAACGTTGAAAAAGTGTTTGCCGCAGGTGACGCCCGAAGGGGTCAGAGTCTGGTGGTTTGGGCAATTAATGAGGGCCGGGCAGCAGCAAGGGAGTGTGATAAATTCCTCATGGGACAAACCTATCTCCCTTAAATAAGTTCAATAAATAGTCTTAATGTATTCTCCTAGAATTTAGTATGAAGGTTTTAAAGTTTGGTGGCACCTCTGTTGGATCGAATGATAGCATTAAGCTGGTTGGAGATATCCTGTCACAGTACCATAGTTTAGGGACGCCTTTAATAGTTGTGGTCTCCGCCCAGATGGGAGTTACAAATTTATTACAGGACATTGGAGAATCGGCGGTTACTGGCGATGTAGATCAGGTAAACCAGGGTATTATTACCATCCAGGACCGGCATTTTAACACTGTAAAGGAGTTACTTCCGGTAAAGGATCAAAGCCAGGTGCTGGCACACATCAAACGCATGATCAATGAACTGGAGGAAGTGATCCATGGGGTTGCCCTTTTGAAGGAACTCTCTACTCGCAGCAAAGATCTTATTTTGAGTTTTGGTGAACGGCTGTCCGCATTTACCATTCATAATTACCTAAAACATCTTGGGCTTCCTTCCATTTGTGTGGACAGTCGCGATTTAATACAGACTGATGCTCAGTTTGGATCTGCCTCGGTAAACTTTAAAATGAGTAATAAGAAAATTGCAGATTATTTTAAAGACCGGCAGGGAATGCCGGTAGTGACCGGGTTTATTGCGGCCAATAATTTAGGTCAAACTACCACCTTGGGGAGAGGAGGATCCGACTATACAGCCGCAATTTTGGCGGCCGCATTGGATGCCAGTGAGATTGAGATTTGGACAGATGTTGACGGTGTAATGACGGCTGACCCCAATATAGTGGCCAGGGCTTTTTCGTTAACTGCACTTTCATACGTGGAGGCCATGGAATTGACCCACTTTGGAGCAAAGGTGATCTATCCCCCAACTTTGCAGCCAGCCTTTGCCAAAAACATACCATTGAAAATTCGAAACACCTTCAACACTAACTTTGAAGGCACTCTGATCAGCAAAGAGGCGCACACTCCGGATATGCCCATAAAAGGGATAAGCTCAATTCGATTTGTGGCGCTGGTGAATATACAGGGAAGTGGTATGGTAGGTGTCCCGGGAGTTGCCAGCAGGTTATTCGGGGCTCTGGGAAGAAGCGGGGTAAACATTATTTTGATCACCCAGGCCAGCTCTGAGCACTCTATATGTTTTGCCATAAACCCGGAACAATCAGATATCGCCAAATCGATTTTAGACGAAGAATTCAGCTATGAATTAAATGCCGGACTGATTGACCCGATTTCGATAGAGCAAAGTCATTCCATTGTTGCCATCATCGGAGAAAATATGTGTAAAACACCAGGAATAGCCGACAAGTTATTTGGAGCGCTGGGAAAGAATGGTATCAATGTGGTGGCTATCGCCCAGGGTTCTTCGGAATTGAATGTCTCGGTAGTAATAGATGAACATAATTTGCCCAAAGCCTTGAAAGTATTGCACGGTGCTTTCTTTCTCTCAAATCGGAGACTGCTTAATTTATTTATGGTAGGAACCGGCCTGATCGGCAGGACGTTATTGCAGCAGATCCAAAAGCAATATGAGTTTTTTTATAACCAGCGTCTGCTGGAAATAAGGCTGATCGGGGTGGCAAACACCCGCAAAATGCTGATCGACCCTGACGGAATTTCAATTGAAAACTGGAAGGATACCTTGGAAAGTAGTGGTGGAGACACCGACCTGGATGATTTCATAGAGCAGATGAAAGAGCAGAATCTGCCCAATAGTGTATTTGTGGATAATACTGCAGGGTCCGATGTGCCAGCGGTATATCAACAAGTGTTGGAATCAAGCATCTCTATTGTTACCCCCAACAAGGTGGCAAACTCCCAGTCAATGCAGCAGTACCATAAACTACAAAAGACGGCTTTTCAGAAAAGGGTAAAATTTCTCTATGAAACCAACGTAGGAGCAGGTTTGCCGATAATCAAATCATTGAACGAATTGGTTCTCAGCGGAGATAACATTACCCGAATCCAAGGGGTGCTTTCCGGAACCATCAGCTATATATTTAATAGTTTCAATGGTTCTAAGAAATTTAGTGAAATCGTTCGGGAGGCCCAGGAAAAAGGGTTCACAGAACCGGATCCACGCGATGATCTGAATGGTATGGACGTGGCCCGGAAGATCCTGATTCTGGCTCGTGAAGTGGGATTATCATTGGAACTGGATGATGTCAATATCGAGCCGCTGTTAGCCCCTGCCTGTTTTGAGGCTTCTTCGGTGGAAGAATTCTTTGAAGTACTTGAAGATCAGGACCCGGTGATGGCGGCCAGGATTCAAGCAGCAGCTAAACAGGGTAAAGTGCTCAGATATGTTGCTACCTTACAGGATGGCATTGCTAGTATCAATTTGGAACCGGTGGGAAGTGATCATCTCTTTTACTCACTTTCGGGAAGTGACAATATAATTGCATTTAGTTCAGACCGCTACCAGGAGAAACCACTGTTAATAAGGGGACCTGGAGCAGGAGCGGAAGTTACCGCCGCCGGTGTGTTTGCGGACTTAATTGAGGTAAGTGACTTTTTAGTAGGATAACCTGTGAAAAGTATAAAAGTCTTTGCTCCCGCAACTGTTGCCAACGTCACTTGCGGATATGATATTTTGGGGTTTGCGGTGCATGAACCCGGAGACGAAGTGTTGATCAAATTGACAGATTCACCAGGAATTAAAATCAAGGAAATTTATGGAGATAGAGGACTACTGCCCAAAGACGCTGAAAGAAACACCGTTTCGGTAGCAATAAAGGCGTTTATAGATCATCTTGACATTCAGCCAGGCGTCGACATCTACTTACACAAGAAAATGCCCCTGGGCAGTGGCTTGGGGTCCAGTGCTGCCAGTGCGGTGGCGGGGATTTTTGGTCTAAATGCTTTGCTTGATAACCCCCTGAAGGTATCGGATCTTCTACCTTTTGCCATGCAGGGAGAAGCCATGGCTTGCGGAGAGGCCCATGCGGATAACGTGGCCCCGGCACTACTGGGCGGATTTGTATTAATCCGGAGCTATAACCCTTTGGATGTAGTAAAAATTGACTCCCCTAAGGACCTTTATGCTACCATAATTCATCCCCATATAGAAATTGCCACTAAGGATGCCAGAAGCATATTAAAGAAGAGCATCCTGCTAAAGGATGCGGTTCAACAATGGGGAAATGTAGCCGGGTTGGTAACAGGGCTAATAAAAGAAGATTATGCACTAATAGGCAGATCTATGGAAGATGTAATTATCGAACCAGTGCGCTCTATGCTTATTCCGGGCTTCGATCAAGTCAAAGCTGCGGCATTAGAGGCTGGAGCGCTGGGATGCGGAATCTCAGGTTCCGGACCAAGTATCTTCTCTCTTAGCCGTTCCCGGGATATTGCCATTCAGGTTGGAGAAGCTATGAATGAATGTTTCCAGTCCCTGAATATTTCCAGCGACCGGTTTATTTCCTTGGTGAATCAGCAAGGCCCTTTGATCATCTCCTGATATGAAACTCTATAGTACCAATAACCCGTCCACCAGGTACAGCCTCAAGGAAGCTATTATGCAAGGCCTTCCGGATGACAATGGCTTGTTCATGCCGGATTTTATCCCTGAACTGCCGGATTCCTTTTTTAGGGATATCCAGAACCTGAGTTTTACTGAAATTGCCTATGAAGTGGCTTGGGCACTACTGAAAGACGATTTGGACGCCACATCTTTACAGGAGATTATACAGGACGTTTTCTACTTTGAAGTACCTTTAGTACCGGTTACCGAAAGAGCTTACTGCCTGGAACTATTTCATGGCCCCACCCTGGCGTTCAAGGATTTTGGTGCGCGCTTTATGGCTCGAATAATGGCCCATTTGTGGAAAGAGTCCGATGCTAAACCTTGTATTCTGGTAGCAACTTCCGGGGATACTGGAAGTGCGGTAGCTCATGGTTTCTTTCAGGTCCCGGGCATTGATGTGGTTATCCTGTACCCTTCAGGAAAGGTCAGCGAAATCCAGGAAAAGCAGCTAACCACCATGGGCGGGAACGTAACCGCTTTGGAAATTGATGGTACTTTCGATGATTGTCAGGGTCTGGTGAAATCAGCGTTCCTGGATCCGGACCTTAAAAGGTATCGAAAACTCACCTCTGCCAATTCTATTAATATCGCCAGGTTGATCCCTCAATCCTTTTACTATTTTCAGGCATATGCCAAACTAAAACATTTGAATAGAGCAGTGGTTTGTTCAGTACCCAGTGGAAATTTCGGGAACCTAATGGGGGGATTGCTCGCCAAAAAAATGGGCCTCCCAATTCATCGGTTCATTGCAGCTAACAACGAAAACAAAGTGTTCTTTGACTATCTATTATCCGGGGAGTTTCAACCCAAACCATCGGTGGCCACCATTAGCAATGCTATGGACGTTGGAAACCCCAGTAATTTTGATCGTATAGTTGATCTATATGCCCACGACCTGAAGGAACTATGCAAACATGTGCATGGATTTACCTTTGGTGATGAAAAAACCAGAAACGTTATTTCATATATATATAGTAAGACGGGATATATTATGGATCCCCACGGAGCAGTAGGATATCTTGGTTTACAGGAATACCATAAAGTTGATCCTGATTCGGTTGGTGTCTTCCTGGGTACTGCCCATCCGGCAAAATTTTTGGATGTGGTTGGGCCTTTGGTATCCGAACCGGTAGTCATACCAGACCGATTGAAAGAAATCCTCAACCAGAAGAAACATTCTATATCGCTGTCTTCTTCCTTTGATGAGTTTAAGGACTATATTCTAGCAAATTAGGGTGTAGGGCAGTGAAATGTGATTTTAATATTTCCAATAACACCGCCATCAATCGGCGATAATTTATGAAATTTCAAATATTACTAATCTAAAATAGACGGATTGTATTTTTTCAGGGATACACCAAAGACGGCTTTTTTTAGGTATGGGGAATGCCTACCTTTATTAAGGTTAATGGTTAATTATTGTTTGTTACTTTGAACACAAAGAGCACAAACTAGTAGATTGTGATCAAACAATTGGAAAGGGAGGTATTTATACCTCCTTTTCTATTTTCTACCAATCCTCATTAACCTTGACGATCTCTTCTTTAGGACCTTCCGGAAGCATGAACATCTCAGCATGCAAACTCTCTGCAAAGGTGCGGATCTTTTCGCCTGCCTGCTGTTTGTGCCGGTCCCACAGTTTTTGACTGCCTTTATAAAAGGGTTCTTCCAGTGGCTTTGATTTCCCCTTAACTTCTACAAACTTTCCGTACCTGTTTCTTTCCAAATAGTGGAAAACAAAATTGGTTGCCACATAACGGTAACGGCCATCTTTGACAGAAACAGTAAATTCATATTTGATCACGCCATGAGGGGAATGGACGGGGAAGTCACGGTACACCGTATAGGCCAGCGGTAGATGAATTTCGGTGCTGTCTTCGTTAATAAATGGGCCTTTTTTAAGATTTTTATGATTATCTACCAATGAAAGCAGGTAGTTGAAGGCATTGGTTAGTAAAAGTTCTTTACCAGCCTCTTCCACTTGAACTACTTCGCTATAGGTAATTAGACCCAGTTCATTTAAGGGCAGTGGCTGATTAGTTTGACCAATGACGGCCAGATAAAAAATTGCTAGTGATAGAGATAATGTTATTTTTTTCATGGTAGTAAGAATTATAGGAGCCCCGCCATCGACGGGGACTCTTTATATATACTTAGAAGGAAAATACTGCAGCAACTAAGAATTGTGCGAAAGAATCAGTCAGATCCTCTCCATCCTCGAAGATATCCTCATTTGCTTTATCAAAGCGTATCTCCGGGATCAGTTTCAAAGGACCGGACCCAATGTTGGCTGAAATCGTAAAGGCATTCACCCTGCTGGATACATCTGACAATATTCCACCGTCCTCATCATTATAGGTTTCTCCTCTTACACCCAGAGCAAAACTGTCGCTGAAGGAATAGTTTGCATACAATGCTGCACCATTAAAATTTAACCCGGCACCAACATTTTCATCAAAGAACTGACCGGTGGTACGCTTAGCAGTGTTCAGCCCGAACATCAACTTGTCAGTGACCTGATAGGTTGCGGTCAAATCAATTTCGGTACCGGAATCATTACTGGTGACAAAGTTAAAGTATGCCTCAAGTCCTTCTATGGGTGCTACATAGATCTGGGCACCAAAATCCAATCCACCGCTACTATTGGTATAAGAATCAAATTCGTTGAATACCCCTACCATAAATCCGAATTTTTCGGAAATAGCAAAATCAAACTTTAGCCCCCCATTTTGAAATGGCCCGGTAGAAAACAGATAAGAGGTGGAGTAGTTGAAATTACCAGTTGGTGAGATCACTTCATAGCCTACAAATGTTCCCATGAATCCTCCGGTAACTGACACTTTATTAGACAGGGAATAAGAGATATAAAGATTTTGAATGGCTCCGGGAGCGCTGGCATCGGCTCTTGGACCGAAAGCTATGTCGGCCACAAAGGAGGCCTTTCCTACCTCTTTTGATAGAATAATATTTGCCATTCCCAGTGAGAAGGAATTTATATCCTGAGCAAAGCTGGTCTGACCGGTTATTTGTGAAAACTGGTATTTATAGTAAGTGTCGACACTTCCTGAAATCACCAAAGGATTCTCGTCATCTTGAGCAAACCCTGCAAACGATGCGATCAGCATCAAGCTTGATAGTAAAATCGTCTTTTTCATATTAATTGATGTTTAAATAATTCAGTAATGTTTTGATTAGACTCTTTATTCTAAAATGATGGTATAGCCCCGGATTCCATGTTCGTGGCTATCCAGACCTTCAGTTTCGTGTTGTTCACTAACCCGGATTCCGGCAATCATATCCATTACTTTGAAAATGGTCAAAGCCGATAAGAATGCCACTGCTCCTATCGCTAGTACCCCGATCAGTTGGGTAACAAAAGAATGCCCGGCACTGAATATTCCTACTGCCAGGGTCCCCCATATTCCACAAGTAAGGTGCACGGAAACAGCGCCCACTACATCATCCAGCTTAAATTTATCCAGGGTAATGGCAGAAAGTACTACCAGTACACCGGCTACCAGTCCCACCAATAGAGACCATTGTGGACTGATTACATCCGCTCCCGCAGTAATACCTACCAGTCCGGCCAGGATACCGTTTAATACCATACCCAGATCCAGCCTTCTAAACACCACCCACCCGGTGATGTAACCTCCGATTCCTCCCATAGAAGCTGCCAGACAGGTGGTTACCAATACTCTTGAGACCGCCCCCGGATCGGCGGATAATACGGAGCCGCCGTTAAAACCGAACCAGCCAAACCACAATAAGAATACACCCATGGTAGCTAAAGGGACACTTGAGCCTGGTTTGTCGATCACTTTTCCGCCTACGTACTTCCCAAGACGCGGCCCGATAATCATAATTCCGGCCAGAGCTCCCCAACCACCTACGGAATGTACCAAAGTAGATCCTGCAAAATCATAGAAGCCTATGGCGTCCAGCCATCCGGCGCCCCATTTCCAACTACCGACAAATGGGTAAACCAACCCTACGAATATTACTGTAAATATTAAGTAGGCATTGATCTTTATTCTTTCAGCAACCGCCCCCGAGACGATAGTGGCAGCTGTGGCAGCAAACATGGCCTGGAATAAAAAGTCAGTCCAGTATGTGTAGCCGCCGTCAGCATAAGCCAGTCCTTCGCCGCCTTCAGGTAGTGACAGGAAAAACCCTCCAAAACCAAACCACTCTCCCAGGGAAAATTCCCCCGGATACATCAGGTTAAAACCTATAACATAATAGGTAAGGATCCCGATAAGGGGTGTTAGGGTATTTTTAAATAATATGTTGACCGTGTTCTTGGACTGACCAAATCCTGCTTCCACGCCGGCAAATCCCAGATGCATGATGAATACCAGGAATGTGGCCACCATCATCCATACATTATTTATGGTCAAAAAATTCTGTGCCACCTGTCCGCTGATTTCGGCAAGGCTAACGGCATCAGAAGCCGAAGTTGTAACTAGTTCTGTAAATCCTTCTTTCATAATTTAGATAGTTTTCAAATCCTGTTGGTTATTTGGTTTTTAAAATGTAAATCCAAATAAAGACCATCAGTGATACTTATGAAAGTATTCTGGTTAAAAATTTTCCCTAAATAAATAAAAAAGTAATGAAAATGATATTTATACCATGTAAATATCACTGATATTGTTCTTTTTATTAAAATATCGGAATTTTGACGGTAATTTTTAACCCTTCATTTGAAAAATAACAAAAATATAGGCAATAATATTCTTTAAACTATAAAAATAAGCCTAAATAGTGCTATAAACTTAAAATAGTACAATTTAATATATATACCTAATGATAATTAGGTGTTCCTGGAGCAGGAATGGTCCCGATTGTTGTTGGGACCTTACGGTGAGATATCAATTCCGGGCTAAATAGCAGTACAATACTCCTGAATGGCATCTCTTATTTTCTCAAATATGACAGCCAGTAAGTCAGGATCTTCCTCCAGCAGGGTTACCCGGAAGCCCAAAAGTTCAGAATGAAATGAGGACAGCGGTACTACGCAGACGCCGGTAGTGGCCAACAGGTAGTAAGCAAATCGTTTGTCGAGTGGCAGTGCAGGATCAATCCACTCCACCAATAACTTGGTTATCTGAGGGTCTTCAGTTTTCAGATATTGCTCTGGTTTAAGTACCCCGCTCTTAAATACAATAGTATTATAGAATGCGCCGAAGGTTTCATTAAAATGAATGTACGGCAGCTCACCAAGTATTTTTGCTACAGTTTTACCCCTGGCACCAATGGCCTGGTTGAGTTGGTGGCGATATTCACCATACCGGGGATCTGACATGATCAGGGGAATAGCTTTTTGTGGAAGGGTGGTGGCACAAACTTCGGTCATTTTTACGTTCTCAAGAGCGGTACATAGATCTGAGAAGTCATTGTCCACATGTCTATTATAGAATTCCATCCAACCGCATCGTGCTCCTGGCCAGGGCAGTTCCTTTGAGATGCCTGATAATGCAATACCGGGAACGTCTTCAATTATTTCAGATAAAGCATAGGACGTGGTCTCATGGTAGGTAATGTGGTGGTAAATTTCATCACTGACCAAAATTAGCTGGTAGTCCCGGGCCATCCGCACAATTTTCTTTAAAGTATCCAGTGGATATACCATACCGGTGGGATTATCCGGATTGATTATCAATATCCCGATGATGTTTGGATTATACCTGATCTGGTTGTGCATATCTTCCAAATCAGGATACCAGCTGTTTTCAGGATCCAAACGGTAGGTAAGTGGATCTGCATTGGCATGGGCAGCTTCTGCCGAACTATGGGTAGCGTACGCGGGAGATGGGCCGATGATCCTGGAACTGGAGTGTAGGAATTGATATAATTTTGAGATGGCATCACCCAGGCCATTGAAAAATAACACATCATCTTCGGTGATTTGAGCGCCGCCCCTTAGATTAGTTTGCGCTGCTAAAAACTTTCTGGTTTCCCGAACGCCCTTGGAGTGACAGTATCCGTAGGTGGCGTCTTTATTTACCAGATCGGTGATAATCCCTTTTATCCACGGTGGGATCTTGGCATGCTTTTGTATGGGATCAC
>QIEB01000672.1 GCA_003229495.1 Flammeovirgaceae bacterium | reverse complement strand
GATCTGGAAAAGCTAGGTGAAAAGACCTCTGAAGAGATAGAGCATAAACATGTGGAACCGGAAGCAACAGGTATAGAACAGACAGTAGAAGCACCTCAGAGCGGGTTGGACGCACCTTTGCCAAAACCTGAGGTTCAAAATCTGCAAAAAAAAGTTGAGGTAGTAATCGAAACTGATAAACTTCTGGAGTTATTGGAATCCGAGGAAACGTCTATTGATCTAAGTAAAATCACCCTGATAAAGGCACCTAAAAAGGAATTGAGCGGACTGAAAGTTGTTGGTAAGATCGAGTTGCCCGAAAGTGAGCAGCGGGAAAAAGAACCTAAACCTGATAGAAATGCCAGGCACCAACCTCGCCAATTAAGCGAAGCAGAGCTGGAGAAAAGGAGATTAAAAGCCAAAAAAAGAAAGGAAGAATACCAGGCACGTCAGGAAAAACGAAGAAAAGAAAAAGAAAAAAAGCAAAGAAAAGCACTAAATGAAGCTCGTTACCAGCAAAAACTACAGCAAAACAAGTATAACCAACCTAAAGAAAAAACAAAAAGGCCCCAGTCTTCGTCAGAAGTAAAGGAACAACTTCCCATACCCAAGACACTGCTAGGTAAGTTTTGGAGATGGATGAATACCTAGAACCCAGTGGTATAAAGAGAATGCCGGCTAAATCTTATTCCACCGGACGAACCATTGATTAGTTATTTTAGCATTTGATTATTTATATCCACCAGACAGAATAGTAAATCGTATGCACAAATTCATACCACTGCTCATAGGCTCGCTTCTCTTACTTCTTACTGCTTGTCAGTCCAAGGAAGAAAAGTCTGCTCCCCTACCCCATGAATCCGATCCTGATCGTAAGAAGGTGACCATCAACGAAGTGGAGCGGGGAATAAGGGCCAATATTGAAGCCAGGACCCTGGATGGAGGAGGTTATTTCAATTTTCAAAATGATACGCTGGACCTCAGCCTGAAACTGGTGCGGGTACATACGGAGTACCTTTCTGTGCTGGGACCCAACGAGTTTTTTGCCTGCGTGGATCTGGCCACAGAAAACGGAGACGTGTATGATATGGACTTTTTCCTGAAAGGTGTTCCCGGTGATATGCAGGTGACCAGTACTGATTTACATAAACTTAATGGAAAACCTTATTATACCTGGAAAAAAGCCAAGGACAAGACCTGGTTTACCGTTCCGGTACAGTATGCTTCCAATGACCTTCTGGGAGTTATCGAGGGCAAAGATCGCTTTACTTTCACCTATGAGATACAGTTACCTGAAATATCCGGATCGGCAAAAATGTGGGTTCCCATTGCCCAGAGCGATCGCTTTCAGACCATTGAAATAATATCTCTGCAAGCGCCTGGCAAACAGGAGATAATAAAGGAGGGTGAATATGGCAACACCATCTGGTATCTTCAGTTACTTCCGGAGCATAGCAGCCAGAAAATAACCATGAATTACCGGGTTGAGCGGGAAGAAAAATCGGCGTACCCGGAACAGGATACCGATCTCCAAAAATACCTCAAATCTGCCTCCCTTATGCCTGTGGGCGACCGTTTCAGCACTATTGCCAACCAAGTAATCAGGGAAAAGCAAGCTGATAGCCCGCTCACCAAGGCGAGAGCCCTTTACGACTACATTATCGATAATATGCGTTACGCCAAAGAAGGTATTTATGGCACTGGAGATGCTAACTACGCCTGTGATTCAAAGTCCGGCAACTGTACGGAATTTCACTCCTTCTTCATCTCTTTGTCACGGTCGGCTGGCATACCTGCCCGCTTTGCGGTGGGAGCAGCCATTCCTTCCGAGAGGAATGAGGGAGGGGTGGACGGATACCATTGCTGGGCAGAATTCTACGCCGAAGGCAAGTGGTGGCCGGTTGACATCAGTGAAGGGAACAAATATACCCCTTTGGCCACCTATTACTTCGGGCATCACCCGGCTAACCGCATAGAATTTAGCCGGGGCAGGGATCTTGCTCCTGATCCGACACCTGTTTCCGGACCTATAAATTTTCTGGCCTACCCGGTCCTCGAAATTGAAGGAGAACCGGGTTATGTGGAAACCACATTTTCATTTACCAGAGCAAACCCGGGTAGTTAAATATCTACTGCTATTATTTGGCCTCTTCTTCACCTTCCGGGTGTTCTTCATCATCTCCTTCGCCTTCAGGGTGTTCTTCATCGTCACCTTCGTGATGTTCGTCGCCTTCACCTTCCGGGTGTTCTTCGCCTTCCGAGTGTTCGTCGCCTTCACCTTCCGGGTGTTCTTCACCATCAGCAGCAGCTTCAACAGTGTCAGTATTTTCCGATCCTTTGGAAGAACAAGAGCTTAGGGTCACACCCATAAAAAAACAAAATGCCATTACGGCAATTCCCAATGATTTAAACTTATTCAAGATTGTCATAACTATTTTTAGTTAAGGTTTCGCAATATTTGAATGTAAAGATAGAAGTTATTATATAAAAGCAAATATTTTTAACGTAGATGGCCAATGTAAGTTAGATTACCATCGAATTAAACGAGATATTATGAAACGAAATATCACTTCCACTTCCATTTTCATGCTAATACTGTTACCCTATATTGGAATAGGACTTGACGTAGATTTGCTCGGGGATTTAAGCCATAGCAATAATCTTTCCGATACTAGCGGTATAGCATTAACCTCTCCTGGTGGAAATTTCAATATGACATTCACCTTAAATGATGGTACTCCCAACTATCAATTATCTCTAGATGGCCAACCTGTAATAAAAGAAAGCAAGTTGGGTCTGGAGCTTAAAAATACAGAATCTCTATTAGATGGGTTTACTGTCAGCAATACTGCAACAAATTCTTTTGATGAAACCTGGCAGCCTGTGTGGGGAGAAACCAGTACCATACAAAATAATTATAATGAACTGGCTGTCACCCTGAATCAAGACAGTACCGATAGACTCATGATTATTCGGTTCCGACTTTTCGATGACGGTCTGGGCTTTCGCTATGAATTCCCGGAACAAAAGAATCTGACTTATTTCGTGGTTACAGATGAGCGCACTGAGTTTGCCATGACCGGTGATCATACGGCTTTCTGGATTCCTGGTGATTATGATACACAGGAATACGACTACACCACTTCCAAGCTTTCCCAGATAAGAGGTTTGATGAAGTCTGCCATCACTCCTAATGTCTCTCAAACGCCTATCTCTGAAACGGCGGTGCAGACAGCTTTGATGATGAAAACGGCAAATGGATTATATATCAATCTACATGAAGCTGCTTTGATCGATTATTCCTGCATGCACCTGGAGCTCGATGATAAAAACATGGTGTTTGAATCCACCTTGACGCCTGATGCAGTGGGTAATATGGCCTACATGCAGGCGCCCACGCAAACACCATGGAGGACCATTATAGCCAGTAAGAAAGCAGGTGATATCTTACTTTCCAACATCACCCTTAATCTTAACGAGCCGTGCCATTATGAAGATGTATCCTGGATCAAACCGGTAAAATACATTGGCGTCTGGTGGGAAATGATCACCGGAAAAAGCAGTTGGGCATACAGCGATCTGCTCAGTGTAGAACTGGGAGAAACTGATTTTGCAGCAGCGAAGCCCAATGGAAAGCATGCCGCCAACAACCAGAAAGTAAAGCAATACATAGATTTTGCGGCAGCGCATGGGTTTCAACAGGTGCTGGTGGAAGGCTGGAATACCGGTTGGGAGGACTGGTTTGGTAAGACAAAAGATTATGTCTTCGACTTTCTGACCCCATATCCTGATTTTGACCTTGAAGCTTTAAACGGCTATGCTCATGAAAAAGGAGTGCGCCTTATGATGCATCATGAAACTTCAGGTTCCACCCGCAATTACGAACGGTATATGGATAAAGCGTATCAGCTGATGGTAGATTATGGATATAATGCCGTGAAAAGTGGCTATGTTGGAGACATCCTGCCACGGGGGGAACACCACTACGGGCAATGGGCAGTCAACCATTATTTGTACGCCCTAAAAAAAGCCGCTGGTTATAAAATTATGATCAATGCCCATGAAGCCGTTCGGCCTACAGGACTTCGAAGAACCTATCCTAACCTTATCGGAAACGAATCTGCCAGAGGTACCGAATATGAGGCCTTCGGGGGGAATAAACCAGATCATACCACCATTCTTCCTTTTACCCGATTGCTCGGTGGTCCTATGGACTACACACCTGGTATATTCGAGCCTGATATAAGTGTACACAACCCTGACAATAATTCCAGGGTCAGGACTACCATAGCCAGGCAACTTGCACTTTATGTAACCATGTACAGCCCGCTTCAAATGGCCGCTGACCTGCCCGGGACCTACGAGCAACACATGGATGCTTTCCAATTTATCAAAGACGTGGCCATCGAGTGGGATGATACCAAAGTACTGGAAGCAGAGCCAGGAGACTTCATCACTTATTCAAGAAAAGCAAAAGGTACCAACAACTGGTTTGTGGGAAGGACCAACGACGAGGAAGGAAGGACTTCCAGCATTTCATTCGACTTCCTTGATGAAGGAAAATCGTACATAGCTACCATTTACAGCGACCAGGAAAATGCCCACTGGAAAAATAATCCAAAAGCCTATGAGATAAAGAAATATGCGGCGACCAGCAAGTCGAAGCTCAAACAATATTGTGCGCCTGGTGGTGGCTATGCAATTTCGCTGATTGAAGTAAAAGATAAGCGTGAAACCAGAGGATTGAAGAAACTTAGATGAAATACCCAGCGCCCTACCCTTCTATAGTGCTGGCTTTCTCCAGCATTAAGCAGTTTGCTCATTTTCAATTAGACAATCCACATCACGGTGCAGCCATAGAAATGATGCCGGACATTGGGTATTGACCTTTCCTGAGAGCAAGTTTTGTTTGGCTTTTTCTTTTCCTTCGCCTGTAACCAACAAAATAATCTTCCTGGATGCTAGAATATCAGCCATTCCCAAGGTCATTCCATATTGCGGGGTATTCGCACTTCCGGTTACCATATTGTGCTGCTGAGAGCTGTGTGACAGCTTTGCCAGGTGACAATGGGGCTGCAGATAAGACGCAGGCTCATTAAAGCCGAGGTGACCGTTTTTGCCAAGGCCTAGTACGCACAAATCTATGGGCCCATATTTTTGTAACTGAAGCTGCATACGCGCACATTCTTCTGGCGGGTCTGGTGTCTCAGCATCAAAAGACACATATCTATTTTCAGCGATTGCCAGTGGATTTATCAAATTTGCCATGAGGTACTGCTCGCAAGTACCGTCGGCATGAGTGCCCAGGCCTAGCCATTCATCTAACTTTATGATTCTTATTCGCCGGAACAGGTCCTTTTCATGCTCGCTTGCATGAACCAGTTCCTGGTATAGTCCCAGAGGTGATTGTCCGGTAGCCACGCATAACAGCATGTCAGGTTTGCTTCTTATTGCTTCAATCAAAATAGAAGCTCCGCCAGAGCTCATAGCGGCATAACTGGAATAATATTCAATATTCATCTCAGGCCCATGCAGGTTCCCCGGGGTGATATGGCAGACAGCCTTCATACCTGCCGGGTATCGGATTAAATCGCAGTGCTTTGGTAGCGCCTGTTTCTGAAGAAAAATAGCCCCAAATGGTAAGTTGCTTCATCATGGTAAAAAAGTGAACCTGGTCATTTTCTAATTCTTTAGCTGCCTGCTGATCAAACAGGGTCAGCAAATTTAATCGGTTTTCCATAGGAAGCTCTGCGAAACCTTGATCGTACTTTTCCTGCGCAACCGCTATTACTTCCCTAATGCCTGATTTGAATGTTTTGCGATCATTTTCATCATAGCAATCCTGTACAATATTCGTCATGAACCGGCCAATTTGAGCTGCTTTCGCCCCCGGAGACTTGTCTGTATGCGGAAGTATGGTTTCACCTATTTCATCAAGCAACATAATCTCATCTTGAGAAAACAGGTTGCCAGGTTTTTCGGAGGTAGAACAGCCCGATAGAAAGACTTCCGAACCTACAATGGTCCCTCCTACCATAGATGCCGTTAATCTCAAGGCTTTTCTTCGTTCCATAATGATTTTTACTCGAGCTATCTAATTTTATAGTTCTCCATTTTTAAATTGGTCAGCAGCATAGCTGGCAGCTCGTGCCGTCAAAGCCATATATAGGATTGACGGGCTTTGATTGCCTGTGCTGGTCATGCATGCCCCATCGGTCACAAAGACGTTTTTGCATTGATGCAGCTGATTGAACTGATTAAGTAATGAGGTGTCAGGATCGTTACCCATTCTTACTCCCCCCATTTCGTGAATATCAAGTCCTGGAGCTTGTTTTGTATCGTAGGTGACAATATCCGTACATCCTATTTTACTTAGCATTTTACGACTTTCTTCAAGAAAATCAATCACCATTTTCTCATCATTTTCATGGTAATCGACATCAGTAACCAACAACGGAATTCCCCATTGATCCTTTTGGTCCTTACTGAGATAGACTCGATTTCTTTCTTTGAGTATGGTTTCTCCCTGCATATACATATAAATCTGCCAATCCCCAGGCTTACTCAGATTATGTTTGAAATCTGCTCCTAATTGTGGCTGCCCTTCAGGAACCTGATCACGACGATTGCGATATGCCCCGGAGAAGATGGTGTAGCCGCCGTAAAAATCGGTATCATTTTTATACAAATTTCTAAAGTTGGCAATGATACATTCAGTGGGATTTTTACCATAGAAATATTTATCCTCGAAACCCTTGATTTTTCCGTTCGCCCTGCCTCTATAATTGTGAAATCCAATAAATTTACCCAGCAACCCATTATCATTGCCCAGACCGTTCGGAAATCGATTTGAGGTTGAGTTGAGCAGGATTAAGCTGGTATTCAAAGCAGATGCATTCACAAAAATTATCCGGGACCGAAAAAAGATTTCTTCTCCGGTATTGGTGTCGATGACCTTTACACCTGAAGCTTGGTCGGTTTCATCATCATAAATGATAGAATGAACGACAGAAAAGGGTCTTACAGTAAGGTTTCCGGTTTTTTCTGCCCACGGTAATGTTGAAGTTACTGAACTAAAATAACCGCCGTACGGGCAACCCCGCATGCATAGGTCCCGGCATTGGCATTTCCTCCTTCCCTGTTCCAGATGGATGGGTGCCGGTTCACTCAAAATGGCCCATCGACCCTGGACGAGATGACGTTCAGGGAAATGCTCATTTAGCGTCCGCTGCATATGCTCCTCAACGCAATTCAGATCAAACGGTGGGAGAAATTCTCCGTCTGGCATAGCATCAAGTCCATCTTTATTGCCACAAACCCCAATGAATTTTTCAACGTGTGAATACCATGGAACCACATCCTGGTACTCTATTGGCCAATCTGCACCATAACCATACTTGGCTGGAGCTTTGAACTCATAGTCACTCCATCGTTGACAGGCCCGACCCCAAATAAGGGACTTCCCCCCTAGCTGGTAGCCCCTGATCCAATCAAATGGTTTCTGTTGGACATAGGGATGGTCATCATCTTCAATGAAAAAATGTGCAGTGTCTTCACCAAATCCAGCAGACTTGGTAATCAATGGATTCTTGTCCACAAAATCTTTTGGCATGCTCCCCCTATGTGGCAGCTGCCATTGCTGGAGATCTGCAGTAGGATAATCTTTAATATGTTTGATATCCCGACCTCTTTCAAGGACCAATGTTTTTAAACCTTGTTGGCAAAGCTCCTTAGCAGCCCATCCTCCGGATATTCCCGAGCCAATAACTATTGCGTCAAATTCGTTTTCCATTTATTTTTATAAGCTAAGCATGGCAATATCTGAAAATTAACAATGCTTCCGTACTCTGAAGACATTTTAATTAAAAAAAGGCAAGCTAATGCTTGCCTTCAAAATCCAACTAATTTCAAGTCTTTCCCTAAGACACCACTTTATCAGCTTGCACGTTTGTTACTGGATTCCAAACTCTCATAGCTGCCACCTCCTGCACATACTTAGAAAAATCCTTGGGTTTTCTTCCCAACACTTTTTCGATGTCATGGGTCACTATGTCATTTCCTTCGGCACCCAACACCTCCGAAAACAGGTAGCTGATTAACCAGATGTAATCCGCTGGTACCCCAAATTCTTCCAGCATCTTGGTATATGCACTCAGTGAGATGGAGGTGAACACTATGTCTCTGCCAGTGGCCATTGCTATTTCTTTAATGACTTCTTCAAAAGTCAAGAGCCGGGGACCTGTCAGCTGGTAGATCTGACCATTGTGCTGCTCATTTAAAAGAGCCGCCACCGCCACATCGGCGATATCATCGGTGTCCACATACGGTACTTTGACCTGGGCCTGAGGTAAGGCCACATGTCCTGCCAAAATGGGATCTAAAAAGAAACTTTCGCTGAAGTTTTGGTTGAACCAGCTGGCCCGCACAATGGTATAGTCGATTCCGGAATTGATGACCACTTGTTCGCACAACTCAGCTTCACGTTCGCCTTTTCCGGAAAGTAATACCAACTTTTTGATGCCACATCTTTTGGCTTCTTTAGTTAATCCTTCAATGGCTTCTAAAGCGCCCGGTACTGCAAGGTCCGGCTGGAAGGTGATGTAAACCTTATCCATACCTTTCAAGGCTGCCGACCATGTCAATGGATCCTGCCAATCGAATGATGGGGTTTCACTTCTAGATCCAATGCGGACCATCTGATCTAATTTGGTTAAACGCTCAGCCACTTTGCGGCCGGTTTTTCCTTTTCCACCAAGTACTAAAATGTTGTTTTTCATAATATTCATTGTCCTTTTCGATTAAATGATTGATGAAACAAAACTGCAGTCTATTCCAAAGAACTGTTTGTTCGAAAAGGATCAAAATTTGTTCGAAAGGTATTATCGTTTTATTTCGCTGGGCCGGAAGCCAAATTTCTTGGCAAAAGCATTGGAAAAGGAGCTCAAGCTATCATATCCTACCTGCCAGGCCGCTTCCTGAATGGACAATTGCTGATTCCGCAAAAGCTCATGGGCTTTGGTCAGGCGTTCATTTTGCAGGTACTTGAACACGGGGACCCCAAAGAGTTCTTTAAAGTTCCTCTTTAGTTTAAAGCTGTTCAGTCCAATTTGTCTGGAAAGCTCGGTAAGTGAAGGGGGTGTTTCCAGGTTTTGGCAAAGGATCTCTTTAGCCTGAAACAGCTGTTCACGCTCTTCCTGTTTCAATTCTCCCTCTTTCATTTCGGACAGGTGTCCAAAAAAATGCGACAATAAAGTGGTCATCTGACTCCTGAAAAACATCATCCTGGTCCTGCCCTGATACTGAATATTAAATACCTGGTCTACCACCATTTGCATTTGGGGCGTCATGTAAAATTGCGGTCCTTCTACGTAGTGATCAGCAGGGTTGACCAACTGATGCAGCAACTCAGAAAATATCTCCCCTTCCTTATTAGGTAAATTATGCAGGTTTCTGGTAGCTGTGGCTATAAGGATGCATGCCAGCGGTTTTGCTGCAGATACGGTATGAATGAACTCTACCTGCTGATCGGCATAAAAGGAAAGTGCAATGCCTTTGGTGCGATTAAATTCTTTTTGCTTTTCACCATACTTCACGGTCAAGTCTACATTTCCTGATCCATAAAAGGCCACCGCAATGACCGGTTCATCAAATATACAGGAATCAGTAGTAGTTTCTTGGGCAGTAGATTCCTCTATTAATATTGTGAAATCATTGATGTCTATGATGTCCCGGGTCATAAAATTGTGATGGTAAGTTACTACCAACTTAAGGTTTTCTTCTTAAAATTAGAAAAAACGGCTATTTTTGCCGTTTAAATTTTCGGATCATTATGATAGCAACCGACGGCATATCCCTGCAATACGGTAAGAGATTACTTTTTGATAGTGTAAATATCAAGTTTACCGGTAGGAATTGTTATGGAATTATTGGCGCTAACGGTGCCGGAAAATCAACCTTTCTTAAAATATTGTCCGGAGAAATTAATCCAAGTTCCGGCAAGGTTATTATAGAGCCAGGTAAAAGAATGGCTGTGCTCCGACAAGATCACTTCGAATATGATGAATTTGTGGTATTGGATACCGTGATAATGGGCCATTCGAAGCTTTGGAGCATTATGAAGGAAAAAGAAGCCCTTTACGCCAAAGCTGATTTTTCCGAGGCAGATGGGAATAAAGTATCTGATTTGGAAGCTGAGTTTGCAGAAATGGATGGCTGGAACGCGGAATCAGATGCAGCAGTCTTGTTAAGTGGACTTAATATCCAAGAGGGCCTTCATCTAAAATTGATGAAAAACTTAAATGGTCACCAGAAAGTAAGGGTATTACTGGCGCAGGCCTTGTTTGGGAATCCGGATGTATTGATTCTTGATGAGCCTACCAACGACCTGGACATTCATACCGTTACCTGGCTGGAAAACTACCTAATGGATTTTAAGAATACCCTGATTGTTGTTTCGCATGACAGGCACTTTTTGGATACTGTTTGTACCTATGTAGCTGATATAGATTTCTCATCAATCAAATTATTTAAAGGAAATTACACTTTCTGGTATGAATCCAGCAAGCTGGCTTTAAATCAACGAAGTGCCTCCAACAAGAAAGCGGCGGAAAAAAAGAAGGAATTACAAGAATTCATTGCAAGATTTAGTGCCAATGCCTCTAAATCGCGTCAGGCTACTAGCAGAAGAAAGTTACTGGACAAAATAAATATCGAAGAAATTCAACCATCATCCAGAAAATACCCTGCAATCATTTTCAATCAGGCCAGACCCGCTGGTGATCAAATTCTGGAGATTAAGTCGTTGAGCAAAGAAAATGAAGGCAAATCATTATTTAAAAATATCGACCTCTTTGTAAATAAGGGAGACAAGATTGCCTTTTTATGTGAAGATAGCCTGGCGATCACAACTTTTTTTCAGGTGTTGGTGGGAGAACAAGCAGCTGGATCAGGCACTTTTAAGTTTGGCCAGACCATAACCAAAGCCTATCTGCCTAATGAAAATGAAAGCTACTTCAACACCAATGAGACTTTGATTGATTGGCTAAGGCAGTACAGTGATAAAGAAAAAGATGAGGTATATATCCGTGGGTTCCTGGGTAAAATGTTGTTTTCGGGTCAAGAATCTTTAAAACAGGTGAATGTTTTATCGGGGGGAGAAAAAGTGAGATGCATGATTTCAAGAATGATGTTGCAAGAGCCCAACTTATTGATATTGGATGAACCAACCAATCACCTTGACCTGGAATCAATTACTGCGTTTAATAATTCTCTGAGAAACTACAAGGGAACCGTTTTATTCACTTCTCATGATCATACTTTTGTGCAAACCATTGCCAATCGGATTGTTGAAATTAACCCGGAGGGTTTCATTGATAAATTGGGCACTTTCGATGAATATGTGACCAGCAAGAACTCCATCAGCAGCGGGGCTTTGGCTAGCTGACAAATAGTTAACAAAGGACCTTCTTTATTTTACTTTAACATCTTTTAACTATTAGGTTAACATCTTTTAACTTTCATGATAGCATTACAGTCTGGGCTAATTCTTATTTTTATCCCACCTAATAACTATCCAATTATCAACCCGGTATGAAAAGATTAATACTACCTACTCTGTTGCTTATTTTTCTGCCCCCATATGCAACTTATGCCAATAACCAAGAGGATTATCTGGCCTACCATACCAGGGTGGTACAAGCGGAAGAATTAATAGCAGAAAAATCCTTTAAAAGTGCGCTGGAGGTTTACGAACAAATCTTTAGCGCCTATTCATTTGTATTCTTAAGAGATTATAAGGTGGCAACTCAACTTGCCTGGCATTTGGGTGATGAAGCAAAAGCCATTGAACTCCTGAAATCCGGAATTGCCAGTGGCTGGAAAATGAAAGATATTAAACAAAACAAGTTGCTTAAAAGTCTCCGTGAAAACAAAACTGAATGGAAACAGATTAAAAGGCAGTACGATTCTTTGTACGCTATATATAACCATAGGATTAATTCGGATCTTCGATGGGAAGTTAGGAAAATGAGCTGGAAAGATCAGTCCAAGGCCCTTTTGGCGATATTCAGGTTTAGTGAGAAAGCCCAGCAAAAATATTACGAGAAAAAGTTTGCCCCTAAAAATGAGTTGCGTCAGAAACGGTTACTTGAGATCATTGAAAGCGACGGTTATCCGGGCGAAAAATTGATCGGTAATGAATTCTGGATATGGGGCATTGTCGCTCGTCGCAATCAAATCTCGCAGGAATTTTGCAAAAAAGATACCATGTATCAACACCTGAAACCTATACTTCTTTCTGCTATTGGAAGTGGAGAATTGTCACCCTTTTTCTTTGCCCTTGTCGATGACTGGTTTATATCTGTTGAAAGTAACCGGGAAACAGGGTCATATGGCTATGTTGCTGATTTGAGTGAGCATGACCTGACCAGATCAAATCAGCTTAGAAAAGAAATAGGATTACGTACGGTGGAAACACATAACCTCCTGATCGATATTCAGGAACAGACTGGTATGTGGTTTTATTTTTGGGATAAAGGAGATAGCAAGTTTGAAATTAATTAAACTATTAGTACCTGTTTATCTCTTCTAAAAGTTCCTTATCTGTCATATAATACTTGTCCATAAATCTCTTTTCTTTTATGTAGAAATCCTTGCAACTGGGGTCATTGCGGACAAAATAGGCGTATTGATAGATTTGACTACCCAGTCCATGATAGACGGACATCAGGTCTGTGGTCCGTTCGTGGGTAGCATGGAACTCATCATTCCGCAGATAATTGAGTCCCCATTTGCCTATCTGAAAAAGGTTCAGCTGATGATAGTAGGCCACATGGCCCAATTCATGAGCTAAAATTCCCACCTGGGCATCAAATGGAAGTGATCGAAGCAAAATCGGCTCAAAAAAGGTATTTTTCGCATCATTTAGTAAAATGAGATATTGTCGATTCTTTTTGGGGCCGAATAGCCGCCATATATTCATGTCAGCCATCATTGGCGGGCCACTCTGGGTGAGTAACATATCAATCTCGACCTCCTTTAGTTGAGGATATGCAGAATAGGCAATGGCGCCGGCCAGCTCAAATCCTTTCGCCAGACCTTTATTGTGGCCTATGATTGCCAGTAAGCTGTCCAAATCGTAGGTGCGGTTTGCCAGAGTGTCGGCAAAG